>NZ_JBMDIY010000079.1:0-539 GCF_057808895.1 Flavobacterium sp. FG68 | reverse complement strand
CACACCAGCCGTTGGAACAATAGTTTGGTACACAGCTGCAACAGGCGGAACAGCGATTCCAACTACCACAGCATTAGTAACTGGAAACTACTACGCTTCAATTTTAAATCCAGCAACAAACTGCGAAAGCAACGTTAGATTAGCCATTGCAGTAAGTGTAACAGATCCGGGAACACCAACTACTACAGATGCAACACAAGATTTCTGTTTAGTTGATGCACCAACCGTTGCCAACATTCAGGTGAATACGCCAGCGGTAGGAACCATAGTTTGGTACACAGCTGCGACCGGCGGAACAGCGGTTCCAACTACAACAGCTTTAGTAACAGGAAACTATTATGCTTCAATTTTAAATCCAGCAACAAACTGCGAAAGCAATGTTAGATTAGCAATTGCAGTAAGCGTAACTGATCCTGGAACACCAACAACTACAGATGCAACACAAGACTTCTGTTTAATTGATGCGCCAACCGTTGCCGACATTCAGGTAAACACACCAGCCGTTGGAACAATAGTTTGGTACACAGCTGCAACAGGCG
>NZ_JBMDIY010000078.1:0-1073 GCF_057808895.1 Flavobacterium sp. FG68 | reverse complement strand
GCAGTTCCGACATTAAGCGCTGTAACACAGCCTACATGTTCAACAGCAACGGGAAGTTTTACCATATCAAACTATAGTGCTTCTAACACTTATGCTGTAAGCCCTTCAACAGGAGTTACCCAGTCAGGAAACACGATTACTGCTCCGGCAGGAAGTTATACTGTAACGGCTTCGGCAAACGGATGTACTTCAGCTGCTTCATCAGCTGCGGTTATCAACGCACAGCCTGCAACTCCAGCAGTTCCGACATTAAGCGCTGTAACCCAGCCTACCTGTTCGACAGCTACAGGAAGTTTTACAATATCAAACTACAGTGCTTCTAATACTTATACAATCAGCCCATCAACGGGAGTTACCCAGTCAGCAGGTACAGTTACAGCTCCGGCAGGAAGTTATACGGTAACGGCTACGGCTAACGGATGTACTTCGGCTGCTTCATCAGCTGCGGTAATTTCAGATTATATATGCGCTGAAGACGATGCTCCTTCATCGGTTAATGGTTTAGTTGGAGGATCAATCTTAACTATTTTTTCTAATGATAAAATAAATGGAGTATCTTTTATTCCAGCAGATGTTGTTTTAACAACAGGCACTCTTCCAACAGGAATTACTTTTAATTCTAATGGAACAATAAATATAGCTCCAAATACAGCAGCAGGAACACATAACATAACTTATACTATTTGTGAAGCAACTAATTCTAGTGTTTGTGATTCAGCTATTGTTACTATAATAATAACTGCACCAGTAATCGATGCAGTAACAGAAACCACGGCATCTATCAACGGAAACACAGGCGGTATAACAGCAGCCTTAACAGCAAATGATACGTTAAACGGAAACCCTGTTGTAATCGGCAGTTCAGCAGGACAGGTAACCCTGACTGCAGTAGGAACGCTTCCGACAGGATTAACCTTAAACGCAGACGGAACAGTAACAGTTGCGCCAAACACACCAGCAAATACTTATGATGTTACATACAGCATCTGTGAAGTAAGCAACCCAGGCAACTGTGATACTGTAATCTCAAAAGTTGTGGTTGGGGCAGCGGTAATCGATGCGGTAACAGAAAC
>NZ_JBMDIY010000077.1:0-1114 GCF_057808895.1 Flavobacterium sp. FG68 | reverse complement strand
GATTTACTTTGCGCATAAGACGCACTGCTGTGCGTCTCTACGATATACTTTGTGTTATTTGTTGTCGAGTAAATATTCATTCCAATTTTCCGTAGAGGCGCACAGCAGTGCGTCTACATCCAGTATTCACGATAGGATTAAAATAAAAAAGCTCCCATTATAAAGGAGCTTTTTTATATGGAAAAATATCAGAATTATTTCTCTGGCACATCATATCTGTAGCTAAAAGTACCGTCGGTTACTTTTGTTGTAACAGGGTTAGCAGCGCTAATTGGTTCATCATCATCATCTACACAATTAAATGAAAATGTTCCGGTTACTTTTTTAGCAGTTAAGTCAATCGCTGTAATTGATACTGAACCATTAACAGGATATTGACTTTTTCCTTTAGTGTTAAATGAGATTTCAACTTGTGTTTTAGAGGCGTCAAAAGTGTTTTTTGTTATAGGATATGTTCCAACTTTTAGATCGCTTCTTTTAATGTAAAGTCTAATTTCATCTACAAAATTTTTGTTTCTTCCTTGTAAAAGAATGTATTCTTCTGCAGGATACATATCAAATAATGTTTTTGTAGCATAATCTGATCCAAACGGATTTTGCATTTCCCATAATGTACCGTCAACTTTTGCAGTCATTGCAAATTTTGATGTTTCCGGCTCTTCAGGGTTTTCGTTGTCATCGCTTGAACAGCTGTTTAATGCTAAAAGTAAAAATAGAAATAAGATTTTTGGTGTTTTCATTATTGGTATTTGTTATATTAAGTAGTAAATGTAAATGAATTTATTTTAACATTTAATTTGTAAGATTAGAAAAAATGTATATTATACATTAAAAAAAGCTCCAATGAAAATTGGAGCTTTTTGTTTTTTTTAGTTTGCGCATAAGACGCACTGCTGTGCGCCTCTACAATATGCTTTGTCTATATATTTTGTGTGATTTGTCGATTGAAAAATTGATATAATTCCATCCCAATTTTCCGTAGAGACTGCTGTTCGCCTCTACGATATGCTTTGTCTATATATTTTGTGTGATTGCTGATCGAAAAATTTATATAATTCCATCCCAATTTTCCGTAGAGACGCACAGCAGTGCGTCTACGTCCAATATTCACGTT
>NZ_JBMDIY010000076.1:0-1185 GCF_057808895.1 Flavobacterium sp. FG68 | reverse complement strand
TTATGACCGCAATTTCAAAGAGAAAGCTGTCCAATTAAGTTATGAAAGAGATAATATCTCACAATTAGCCAAGGAACTTGGAATAACAGCACCTTTGCTTTACAAATGGCGTCAGGATTACCAAGAATTTGGAACAGGAAGTTTTCCTGGGAAAGGAAAATTAAAGCTTAGCCCTGAACAGGAAAAAATCCATGAGCTTGAAAAAAAATTAAAAGAAACAGAATTAGAACGTGATATTCTAAAAAAGGCTATAAGCATCTTTTCCAAGGGAGGTCGATGATTTATCTTTTCATAAAAGACCATGAAAAAATATATTCGATTGAAAAGATGTGCAAAGTTTTAAAAGTAAGTCCAAGCAGCTACTATAATTGGAAGCGGCAGATTCTATCAGAAAGACAGAGGAAAACTGCTCTGATTAAAGAAGAAATTACGTCAATATACTTTAATGCTAAACAGCGGTATGGAAGCCCAAGAATTACTCTGGAACTCCAAAGTCAAGGATATCAGATATCCAGAATAACTGTAGCTAAATACATGAAGCAGTTAGGACTGTACAGCAAATTGAGTAAAAAATTCAAAGTAACAACCAATTCAAAACATAATCATTTTATTGTTCCAAATATTCTAAAAAGAGAATTTACAGCAGCAGAACCAGCAAAGGCTTGGGTTTCAGATATCACCTATATACAGACAAAGGATGGATTTTTATATCTGACCATCATTTTAGATTTATTTGACAGAAAGATAGTCGGCTGGAGTTTAAGCAATGGGCTAAGTACTAAACAAACTACAATGACGGCTTGGAAAATGGCAGTTAAGAATAGAACAATTGCAAATGAATTAATATTCCATTCTGACCGAGGAATCCAATATGCCAATAAAAAATTTACTAATGTATTGGACTCTTATAAAAGTATCACAAGAAGTATGAGTCGTAAAGGAGACTGCTGGGATAATGCAGTTGCTGAAAGTTTTTTCAAATCTTTAAAAACTGAATTGGTTTATGGAAGCAAATTAATTTCTAGGGAACAGATGGAACTTGAAATTTTTGAATACATCGAAATTTGGTATAATAAAAAAAGAAGGCATTCGGCTTTGAACTATAAAACAATTGAAGAATTTAATAAACTAACTAATTATAAAAATGTAGCTTAACTTTTTCTCCAGTTTTTGTTTGCATATCCA
>NZ_JBMDIY010000075.1:0-1190 GCF_057808895.1 Flavobacterium sp. FG68 | reverse complement strand
CTAAAGTTAAGATTTAGTTCTTAACTAGAACTCCATGCTAAGTTAGCACATCCAATTGCGCCTAGTATATTGCCTAAGGAGAAATAATAAATATCTAAATTTAAAATATGCAAAATTTATATAAAACTATTCTAGTTCTAATGATTGTAGGGCTTCTCTCAATGTTTGTACGAGCATATCTTAAGCAAAAAGAAATCAGGGAAAACCAAGAGCAAACTGTCTGTAAATTTGTGTTTTGTAAAGACTTTCCAAAAACAACTAAAAGTTTTTTTCAGTACAAAATTAAAAATGAATGGTTTAGAGAAGGTTATGGAAGATGTCCAGACAATTATGAAAAAAAAATCAACAAATTTTTTAGATTATACTATTCATCAAAGGATTCTAATAAAATTATAGTAGATTTTTCTCAAGAAATTGTAGATACAACTGAAATTCTTAATGCAGGATTTTCTTTAAACGAATTAAAGTAATTATCTTAAAAATAATAATTAAAATGAAAAAAATAATTTTACTGTTTATCACTTTTTTCTGCGTTCAAAATTCATTTTCTCAAAATTCAATTCCAGAAAATGGGTAATGTATCAGATGTGTTGGTGGTTAATTATTGCATCTAACATTTACAGAAAATCAGATATTTATATTAATATCGCATAAAAATTAAAACAGCCCAAAGGCTGTTTTTTTATTTTATAATGCCTTAAATCGAAAAAAAATGGAGTCAAGCCAGACTAGGTGTTACAGATGTGTTGGTGATATTCGAAAGATGATAAAGTACGGAAAAACAAAGTCCGGCAGTTCAAAGATATATTTGCAGAGCATGCGGGAAAACCAGAGTTGAAAATCATGCAAATCTGGCTTATAAGATATAAACCAGAATATTATTCAATTAACTAAAGAAGGTTTGGGAATAAGAAGTACGGTAAGAATATTGAAAATATCAACGACAACATTATTAAAAAGAATCGTTTTTATCGCCCGAAATATTACCAAACCAATTATCAGCAAAGGCAAAACTTATGAAGTCGATGAGGTGTGCACTTATATCAGATACAAGAAAAATTATATTTGGCTGGTTTATGCATTGGAAAAGAATTATAAAACAGTTTTGAGTTTTTAATGTTGGGATTGAATCAAAGGTTCTGTCGCATCTGTTTAATAACTATTATCTTTAGACGTTCAAAATATATTTT
>NZ_JBMDIY010000074.1:0-1386 GCF_057808895.1 Flavobacterium sp. FG68 | reverse complement strand
TGACTAGTCCTAAATAATCGATACAGATTTAATTAGACAAAAATATTTAATTAAGCACCTGCAATAAGTTTTTTGCAGGTGTTTTTTCTTTTATAGGTTTTCATTTTTATTTTATCCTGTTCATGCATCTGGCTTGGGGTGAGCATATAGTTAGAATAATGAGGTCTGAGTTCATTATAGATACTTATCGCTTCCTTTATTATTTTGTTTTTAATATCCCTGTTCTGAGTATGCTTATCAATTAAGAATTCATGTTTTAAAATTCCATTAATTCTTTCTGCCACTGCATTTTCATACGGATCTGAGTTTTGCGTCATACTGCATAATACTTTGTTTTTGATTAGCTCTTTCTGATATTGGTCTGCACAATACTGCAGTCCGCGGTCAGAATGGTGTATTAAAGGCATAGCATTATTTCTTCTTTGTTTTAAAGCCATTTTTAAAGCTTTCAAACTGTTCTCTGCGTTGAGATTTTCAGCTGTATAATACCCCATTATTTTTTTTGAGTATGCATCTGTTATCAAACTTAAATAACAGGGATTATCTCTTTTTCCGACATATGTAATATCGCACACCCAGACTTGTTCAGGACGATTTATTACTAAATCTAAAATTTGATTCTCATGCTTTTTAAAGCGATGATGAGAGTTTGTTGTTATATGGTAGCTTCTTTTTGGCTGTATCAATAAGTGATTAGCCCTGAGTATATTAAAAAATTTATCTCTGCCGATTTTTATCAGACTAAGTTTGTCTGCTAAAAGATAGTAGAGTTTCCTGGTTCCAATTCTAGGCATTAATTCTCTAATATTTTTGACCATAAAAACAACTTTCTCAGCTTTGTCCTGTCTGATGGCTGCTCTTTTTAGCCTTCGATAATAAACCTGTCTGTTTATCCCGAACAAATAACAGGTAAACTCTATTGTTTGTTGTTCTTTTTCTTTAAAGCAGGCAATTGTTCGGGTACAGAGTTTTTTCGGATATCAATATGATATTCTTTTTCAGCTAAATCAATCATCATATCAAACAGGATAGCCTTTTTGTCGGCTACAAAAGCCTGCCTTTCCAAAAAAGCCTTCTGTTTTTCTAAAAGCTTGACCTGAGCTTCAAGCTCCATAATCTTCTGTTCAGGTGTTTTTGTCATCTTGATTGAGGTTTGGTTCTCCCAATCAAAGTTACCAAATTTCCTAAGCCATTGAACGATAGTTGAACGGGATTGAATTCCATACTTCTTTCTGGTGTCAGTAACAGAAATAAATCCTTTTTCAATATCGCTTACGATTTGAAGCTTCAGCGACATACTATAGTCTCGCTGGCTTCGCTTAACATAACTTGTTTGTTTTTCCATAACGATCTTTTTTTTTGTATCGCTATTTCAGGACAAGACAT
>NZ_JBMDIY010000073.1:0-1960 GCF_057808895.1 Flavobacterium sp. FG68 | reverse complement strand
ATCATTTAACTAACCAAAACCAAAATAATAAATAACCAGTTTATTACATTACAAATGTCCGACATATATCAATCTTATGCTGTTAAGGTTTTGTTATTACTTTGTTGACCATAAGTTAAGATTTGTCAAAACCCTTTTTTGAGCTTTCTGCAACGTTAAATAATTTTTGATTATTAAAATATAATAACAATCAATTTTGTTTATGAATATCGTAGAGATTAGTTTGTATATTTGATAAAACATTAAAAATCAGCGATATGGAATCAAACAAAAAATTAACAACTGCTACAGGAACTCCAGTTCCAGATAACCAAAATATTCAAACAGCAGGTCCGCGAGGCCCCGTTTTATTACAAGATTTTTGGTTCTTAGAAAAAATGGCACATTTTGATCGAGAGGTAATCCCGGAACGTCGTATGCATGCAAAAGGATCTGGCGCTTACGGAACTTTTACGGTAACTCACGATATTACAAAATACACAAGAGCCGATTTGTTTTCGGAAATTGGTAAAAAAACAGAAATGTTTGCTCGTTTTTCTACTGTTGCAGGGGAAAGAGGTGCTGCTGATGCCGAAAGAGATATTCGTGGTTTTGCTTTGAAATTTTATACGAATGAAGGAAACTGGGATTTAGTTGGAAACAATACTCCGGTATTCTTTTTTAGAGATCCAATGAAATTTCCAGACTTAAACCACGCCGTAAAACGTGACCCAAAAACCAACCTGAGAAGTGCTGATAACAATTGGGATTTTTGGACATTATTACCAGAAGCTTTACACCAGGTTACAATTGTAATGAGTGACAGAGGAATTCCTAGATCATACAGACAAATGCACGGATTTGGTAGTCATACATTTAGTTTTATTAATAAACAAAATGAAAGACATTACGTGAAATTTCATTTTGTAACACAACAGGGAATTGATAACCTTTCTGATGAAGAAGCAGCTAAATTAGTAGGAGGAGACCGAGAAAGCCATCAAAGAGATTTATTTGATGCTATTGAAGAAGGAAACTTCCCAAAATGGAAATTATTCGTTCAAATCATGACCGAAGAACAAGCTGAAAATTATCGTTTTCATCCGTTTGATTTGACTAAAGTTTGGTTGAAAAAAGATTTCCCATTGATTCCAGTTGGAGAATTCGAATTAAACAAAAACCCTGAAAATTATTTTGCAGAAGTAGAGCAGGCTGCATTTAATCCGGCGCATGTTGTTCCGGGAATTAGTTTCTCACCAGATAAAATGCTGCAAGCGCGTTTGTTCTCTTACGGAGATGCACACAGATATCGTTTAGGAGTAAACAACTTCCAAATTCCGGTAAATTCAGCAAGATGCCCATATAATACTTTCCATAGAGACGGGGCAATGCGTGTTGACGGAAATAACGGATCTAAAAAACATTATGAACCAAATAGTTTTGGTGAAATGCAAGAACAGCCAGAATTTAAAGAACCACCATTAAAACTTCATGGTGATGCCTGGGCACATAATTTTAGAGATGACGATAACGATTATTTCACTCAGCCAGGATTATTATTCAACTTACTAACTTCAGAGAAAAAACAATTATTGTTTAAAAATACTGCTGCACAAGTTGGAGGAGCTCAAAAGTTTATCCAGATTCGTCACATCAGAAACTGCTACAAAGCCGATCCTGCATACGGAGAAGGTGTTGCAAACGCACTAGGTTTAACAATGGATGAAGTAAATACTTTTGATGATCCAAGATTGTCAATTGTGGTTAGATAAGGTTCAAAGACTCAGAGGTTCAAAGGGACAAAGGTTCTGAATCTTAATTAGAATTTAAAAGTAAACCCGACAGGTTTTTAAAACCTGTCGGGTTTGTTATTTTATATCGATATGAATTTGATTTCCATAATTTCAAATATTCTTTATTCAAACTGGACTGAAGTCCAGCTCTACAATATAATTTGTTCCTTCGGAACTATAAAAAGAGC
>NZ_JBMDIY010000072.1:0-2645 GCF_057808895.1 Flavobacterium sp. FG68 | reverse complement strand
GAATCTTCCTGCGGGAACTTACACTTTGACTGTTTCTGATAATTGTTCTTCTCAAACTAATTCGGTTACGATTAATCAGCCTAGTGCGGCTTTAGCTCTTTCTGCTTCTTCCAAAACTGATGTAACTTGTTTTAACGCAAGTACTGGAACGCTAACTGCTGGAACGGTAAGTAATGCAGTAGGAACTGTAACTTATTCATGGACAAATGCATCAAATGTGACCGTTGGAACTACAGCTTCGGTTTCAAATCTTCTGGCAGGAACTTATACTTTGACTGTTTCTGATAATTGTTCTTCTCAATCTAATTCGGTTACGATTAATCAGCCTAGTGCAGCTTTGACTTTGGCGGCTTCATCTAAAACTGATGTAATTTGTTTTGGAGCAAGTACTGGAACTGTGACCGCTGGTCTTGTAACCAATGCTGTTGGAACTGTAACTTATTCATGGACAAATTCTTTAAATGCTGTTGTTGGAAATACAGCTTTGGTTTCGAATCTTCCGGCAGAAACTTATACTTTAACGGTTTCTGATAACTGTTCTTCTCAATCTAATTCTGTTACGATTACGCAGCCTAGTGCAGCTTTAACACTTTCTGCTTCTTCTAAAACTGATGCTTCTTGTTTTGGAGAAAATACTGGGACAGTAACATCAGGAACCGTTACCAATGCAGTTGGAGCAATAACTTATTCATGGACAAACTCTTCAAATACTGTTGTTGGAAATACCGCTTCTGTTCCGAATCTTCCTGCGGGAACTTATACTTTGACCGTTACTGATGATTGTTCAAGCCAATCTAATTCTGTAACAATTTCTCAACCGGGTGCAGCTTTAACTTGTTCAATTACACAAAATAAAGCCGTAACGGCAAATGGTTTAAGCAACGGAGAAGCTACTGTTACTCCAATTGGTGGAAACGGAAATTATACTTACTTGTGGGATAACAATGAAACGACACAAAAAGCTATTGGACTTAATGCTGGATTACATACTGTAACTGTAACTGATGAAAAAGGCTGTACAACAACTTGCAGCATAACAATTACAGAACCTAACGTTTTATCTTGTAGTATTACTCAGGATAGTGCCGTTAAATGTTTTGGAGAAAGTAACGGTCAAGCTACTGTAACTGCAATTGGCGGAAACGGCGACTATACTTATTTATGGGACAATAATGAAACGACAGCTCTGGCAGTTTCTTTAAATGCAGGATTACATACTGTTACTGTTACTGATAAACTGGGTTATACTACAACTTGCACTGTTACAATTACTCAGCCTCAAGAAGCTCTTAGCGCCACAACGACACAAGTTGATGTTGTTTGCGGTGGGCTAAATACAGGATCTGCAACAGTTTTTGCTTCTGGAGGAACAAGTCCATATACTTATTCATGGAATACAAATCCTGCTCAAACTTCGGCTACCGCTACTACGCTGGTAGCAGGCAACTATTCTGTTATTGTAACCGATGCGAATTTATGTACCGTTACAAAATCGGTTACTATTATTGATGGAGATTCGGTTAAACCAATAATTGATCCTTTACCAGAAACCTCAACTATCAATTGTCCAGCAGAACCAGTTTTTGCACAAGCAACTGCAACAGACAATATTGGAATTATTGCTTCTTTAACTTATGAAGATGCTATTGTTCCGGGAAATTGTGCAGGTTCTTATACAAAAACCAGAACTTGGACAGCAACTGATTCTTGTGTAAATGTTTCACTTCCTGTAAGTCAAACTATTATTGTACAAGATATTACTGCTCCAACTTGGACAACACAGGCTGGTTCTTTAAATCAAACTATTGAATGCAGTAATGCGGAAGCTTTAACTTCTGCGCAAGCTTTATTCCCTATTGCTTCTGATTTATGTGATACCGATGTTTCGAATATCACTAAAGTAAGCGGACAATTCATCGCTTCTGAAGGATGCGCAAATTCTGGAACTTACACCAATACTTGGACGGTAAAAGATGACTGCGGAAATACTTCTGATACTTTCACTCAAATCATTACAATTCAAGACACAACTGCACCGACTTGGACTACACAAAGTGGCTCTTTAAACCAAACTATTGAGTGCAGTAATGCTGAAGCTTTAACTGCAGCTCAGGCTTTATTCCCAACAGCTTCTGATTTATGTGATACTGATGTTTCTAATATCACTAAAGTAAGCGGACAGTTCGTCGCTTCTGAAGGATGTTCAAACTCTGGAACTTACACAAACACTTGGACTGTAAAAGACGACTGTGGAAATATTTCTGATACTTTCACCCAGATTATTACAATTCAGGATACAACTGCACCGACTTGGACAACGCAGGCTGGTTCTTTAAACCAAATTATTGAATGCAGTAATGCGGAAGCTTTAACTGCAGCTCAGGCTTTATTCCCAACTGCTTCTGATTTATGTGATGTCGATGTTTCGAATATCACTAAAGTAAGCGGACAATTCGTTGCTTCTGAAGGTTGTGCTAATTCTGGAACTTATACCAATACCTGGACAGTAAAAGATGACTGTGGAAATACTTCTGATACTTTTACGCAGATTATTACAATTCAGGATACAACTGCTCCAACTTGGACAACACAGGCTGGTTCTTTAAACCAAATTATTGAATGCAGTAATGCGGAAGCTTTAACTG
>NZ_JBMDIY010000071.1:0-3122 GCF_057808895.1 Flavobacterium sp. FG68 | reverse complement strand
CTTATACCAATACCTGGACAGTAAAAGATGACTGTGGAAATACTTCTGATACTTTCACACAAATCATTACAATTCAGGATACAACGGCTCCAACTTGGACAACACAAGCGGGATCTTTAAACCAAACTATCGAATGCAGTAATGCGGAAGCTTTAACTTCAGCGCAAGCCTTATTCCCTGCAGCTTCTGATTTATGCGATGCTGATGTTTCAAATATCACTAAAGTAAGCGGACAGTTTGTGGCTTCTGAGGGATGTTCAAATGCTGGAACTTATACGAATACCTGGACGGTAAAAGATGACTGCGGAAATACTTCTGATACTTTTAAGCAGATTATTACAATTCAAGATACTACTGCTCCAACTTGGACAACGCAAGCAGGTTCTTTAAACCAAACTATCGAATGCAGTAATGCGGAAGCTTTGACTTCGGCGCAAGCCTTATTCCCTATTGCTTCTGATTTATGCGATACTGATGTTTCTAATATTACAAAAGTAAGCGGGCAATTCATTGCTTCTGAAGGATGTTCAAATTCCGGAACTTATACTAACACTTGGACCGTAAAAGATGACTGTGGAAATATTTCTGATACTTTCACACAAATCATTACAATTCAAGATACAACAGCTCCAACTTGGACAACTCAGGCAGGTTCTTTAAACCAAACTATTGAATGCAGTAATCAAGAAGCTTTAACTTCGGCACAGGCTTTATTCCCAACTGCTTCTGATTTATGCGATGCAGATGTTTCGAATATAACTAAAGTAAGCGGGCAGTTTGTGGCTTCTGAAGGATGCGCAAATTCTGGAACTTACACCAATACCTGGACTGTAAAAGATGACTGTGGAAATACCTCTGATACTTTCACGCAAGTAATTACAATTCAAGATACAACAGCTCCAACTTGGGCAACACAGACTGGTTCATTAAATCAAACTATCGAGTGCAGTAATGCTGAAGCTTTAACTTCTGCGCAAGCCTTATTCCCAACTGCTTCTGATTTATGTGATGCAGATGTTTCAAATATTACTAAAGTAAGCGGACAGTTCGTCGCTTCTGAAGGATGTTCAAACTCTGGAACTTACACAAACACTTGGACTGTAAAAGACGACTGTGGAAATATTTCTGATACTTTTACGCAGATTATTACAATTCAGGATACAACTGCACCGACTTGGACAACACAAGCGGGATCTTTAAACCAAACTATTGAATGCAGTAATGCTCAAGCTTTAACTTCGGCTCAAGCTTTATTCCCTTCTGCTTCTGATTTATGCGATGCTGATGTTTCAAATATCACTAAAGTGAGCGGACAATTCATCGCTTCTGAAGGATGCGCAAATTCCGGAACTTATACCAATACCTGGACTGTAAAAGATGACTGCGGAAATACTTCTGATACTTTCTCTCAAATCATTACAATTCAGGATACAACTGCTCCAACTTGGACAACACAGAGTGGTTCTTTAAATGTAACGTTACAATGTGCCGATACAGAAGGATTCAATAATGCTCAAATTCAGGCGCCAATTGCAACAGATAATTGTAACGGAACTGTTACTTATACTAAAACAACTGGCGAACTGCAAAGAGGAAGCTGTGGAAGCACAGGAACTTATACGAATACCTGGACAGCAAAAGACAGCTGTAACAACACTTCAGCTATTTTCACTCAAGTAATTACAATTCAGGATACTGCAGCGCCAACATGGATTACGCAGGCAGGAACATTAAATGTAACTTTACAATGCAGTGATTCTGCTGGTTTAGAAAATGCTCAAAATCAGGCTCCAACTGCAACTGCAAACTGTACAGTGGTTACATATGAAAAAACAAGCGGACAATTTACAGCTTCTGAAGGATGTTCAAATTCTGGAACGTACACCAACACTTGGACTGCAAAAGATGACTGCGGAAATGTTACCGATAGTTTTATTCAAGTTATAACTATTCAAGATACAACTGCTCCAACTTGGACAACACAAAGTGGTTCTTTAAATCAGACTATTGAATGCAGTAATGCGGAAGCTTTAACTTCTGCGCAAGCTTTATTCCCAACTGCTTCTGATTTATGCGATGCTGATGTTTCAAATATAACTAAAGTAAGCGGACAATTCGTAACTTCTGAAGGATGTGGAAATGCTGGAACTTACACCAATACCTGGATAGTAAAAGATGACTGCGGAAATACTTCTGATACTTTCACGCAAATTATTACTATTCAAGATACTACTGCACCAACTTGGACAACGCAGGCTGGTTCTTTAAATCAGACTATTGAATGCAGCAATCCGGAAGCTTTAACTTCGGCGCAGGCCTTATTTCCAACTGCTTCTGATTTATGTGATGCTGATGTTTCGAACATTACTAAAGTGAGTGGGCAATTTGTGGCTTCTGAAGGATGCGCAAATTCCGGAACTTATACCAATACCTGGACAGTAAAAGACAACTGTGGAAATACTTCTGATACTTTCACACAAATCATTACTATTCAGGATACAACTGCACCAACTTGGGCAACACAAGCTGGTTCTTTAAATCAGACTATCGAATGCAGCAATGCGGAAGCTTTAAATTCGGCGCAAGCCTTATTTCCAACTGCCTCTGATTCTTGCGATACTGATGTTTCTAACATCACTAAAGTAAGCGGACAATTCGTTGCTTTCGAAGGATGTTCAAATTCTGGAACTTATACTAATACCTGGACAGTAAAAGACGACTGTGGAAATATTTCTGATACTTTCACACAAATAATTACAATTCAAGATACAACAGCTCCAACTTGGACAACGCAGGCTGGTTCTTTAAATCAGACTATCGAATGCAGTAATACGGAAGCTTTAACTTCTGCGCAGGCTTTATTCCCAACTGCTTCTGATTCATGCGATGCTGATGTTTCAAACATTACTAAAGTAAGCGGACAGTTTGTTGCTTCTGAGGGATGCGCAAATTCTGGAACTTATACTAATACTTGGACGGTAAAAGATGACTGTGGAAATACCTCTGATAGTTTCACGCAGATTATTACGATCCAAGATACTACTGCTCCAACTTGGGCAACACAAAGTGGTTCTTTAAATCAGACTATCGAATGCAGTAATACGGAAGCTTTAACTTCTGCG
>NZ_JBMDIY010000070.1:0-3229 GCF_057808895.1 Flavobacterium sp. FG68 | reverse complement strand
TAGTTTGCGGAGTTACTTACGCAGATCCCTCGTTCCTCGGGATGACAAGATTGGGCAGAAACGAGAGTTTGTCATTTCTCCCTTCGGTCGAAATGACAATACTATCTTTAAACTTTGCATTTTTAACATTAAGCTTCGAAACTATGTGTGAGAAACTAGTTTCTTTACATCCTCTCTTTCAGCTAAAAAAATCTATGTCTCTATGTGTTTAAAAAAATTTACACATCCCTACAAAAAAACAAAATTAATTTTTAGTTAAAACTTGTTTTCTTATAATAAATCTCACTACATTTGTAACATATTTTATTACAGTATGCTTTCAGGTAAATTTGCCATAACAATTCACATTCTTACTTTGCTCAATAAATTCCCAAATGATTATTTATCATCAGAATATATTGCAGGAAGCATTAACCTGAATCCGGTTTTGGTTCGAAAAGAAATTGCAAACTTAAAAGCCCATCATATTGTAGAAAGTAAAGAAGGAAAAAACGGAGGCACAAAACTCGCCGTCGATTCATCAAAACTGACATTAAAAGAAATTTTTGAAATGACTTTTGAAACCATCAATCTCGGTTATGCTAAAAATCAGCCCAATCCGGATTGTCCTGTTGGAAAAAAAATCAATCAAAATCTGGATGCTTTGTATGCTGATATGAATCAAAAAGTAAGCGCCCAACTGCAGGGAATTTCTTTAGAAGATTTTTCGAACCAGTTTTAAAACTATTTTTTTACACTAAACTGTAACATTTTTTATTACTAAATAAATTTATATATTATGAAAATCGCAATTATTGGAGCAACAGGATTTGTAGGCTCAGCAATTTTAAACGAATTAGCAGGCAGAAATCACGATATTACTGCTATTGCCAGAAATCCAAAAGACACCGCTGGCATTAACTGGAAAAGTGCTGATATTTTTAGTGTAGACGAGTTGGCAGCAATTTTAAAAGGAAACGATGCCGTTATAAATGCGTACAATTCAGGATGGACAAACCCTAATATTTACGATGATTTTATTGCAGGATCTAAAGCAATTCAGGAAGCGGTAAAAAAATCGGGTGTAAAACGTTATATCACCATTGGCGGTGCAGGAAGTTTATTTGTCGCTCCGGGTTTACAAGCCGTTGATACACCGGATTTTCCAAAAGAATTTTATGCCGGAGCTACTGCAGCAAGAGATTATTTAAATATTTTAAAAGAAGAAAAAGAATTAGACTGGGCATTTTTTAGTCCCGCTTTCGAAATGCACCAGGGCATTACAACCGGAAGAACAGGAAAATACCGTTTAGGATTAGAAAATCCGGTTTTTAACGACGAACAAAGAAGCATTTTATCTGTAGAAGATTTAGCAGTAGTTATTGCTGATGAAACCGAAACCCCAAAACACCATCAGGTTCGATTTACTGCGGCGTATTAATTTTTAAACTTTAACAAATATCGGCACGCAAAGAGTGTCCGCCAGTTTTTGTCATTTCGACCGAAGGGAGAAATCTCCGCAAGTAGCTCCGCAAAGCATATCGTCAATCTTTGTAGAGCTACTTGTGTGTCCTTCGACTTCGCTCAGGATGACAAACTGTGTGGTTATTTTCTTTAGTCTTGTCACCCTGAGCGAAGTCGAAGGGCGCAAACTAAATCGCCAATCTTTGTCGAATCCCGCGTGCGATTTCTCCCTTCGGTCGAAATGACAAAGCTAATGCGCAATGACAAACTGTACGATTACATAATCTTCACACAATCCTGTCACCCTGAGCGAAGTCGAAGGGCGCAATAAAACTCAAACCTTACAGTCAAGATTCCGTCTTGCTTTCCTGTTTTTCGTAATGCGAAATCTCTTTTTCTAAATGAAAAACTACTTTTTTCAGACTATCAATAGTATCTTTTTGCGCTTCTGCGAGTTTTTTGTAGCTCAACTCGTCTTCCGTTTTTTTTATTGAAGGTTGGTAATTATTTGATTTTTGAGTTTTTATCATTGATCCTTCATTTTTTAGCAGCCACTCACAGCTATATTGAGGATAAATTTCAATCACTTTTAATATCCATTTAGATTGTATATCGCTGTTATTTCCTACTGCACGCGACAAGACCCCCTTGCTGGCCCCAATAATATGTTCCAGCCTGCTTATAGTAATTCCTTCATTGTTAGCAATTCGCTTAATGTTTTGTATTATAATATTCATTTTAGAGGAAGTTACCTTTTTAAACTAATGATTTACATTTAGTTAAGGAATTTTGTGTTTTAAATTTTGAAACAAATTAATCAATAGGCAAAAGTAAAACAAAAAAACATAATTCCTACAATTTCCAAAGATTGAAAAATGAAGGCTTCTTAATTAAAAAGCAAACCATACTTTAGAAAAAAATCAATTCATCTGTAATCTGTTACTTTATAAATGAAGCTTTTTTACATAAATTGAAGATAATTTAATTCAAAATAACACGTATAATTTCATCATATATAGCTAAAAATCAACAATTTACAATCAAAAATCGCATTTTAAAACTACCAAAAATTATCATAAATAAAAACATAAATAACTAATAATCAATTTATTACAAATAATTAATTCTGTTAAAAAGCTTCATAAGTAAGAAAATACACTTAAAATGTTTTGTTTATTGAAGATTATAATCTACCTTTGTTGCGAATTTTAAAACAAACATTAGTTATGGAAAACAGTAAATCAAAAGTTTACAAATCCTACGATTCTAATATTTTAGAAGCCTTGTTTTTAAAATACAATGTTTCAAAATATTACATCCGCCAAAGTATCAACGGATCAGTAAACGGATCAACGCCGGACAGAATTAAAAAGGATTATGCGACTATGGAAAAAGCAAACAAAGAAACCGTCATGAATCTTCTTATGAAGACGCTCTAAGCAAGCAATAATATTAGAAGAATAATATTAAAAAAGATTTGTACTAAAAGACCCAGCCAAACCAACCTCTTATGTGAGTCTGGATTAAACCAGAAATCACCTTCATCATTATAAGCCACATTAAAAGTTCAGTAAGAGCCTTTAATACAAACCACAAGAATACCACAAATACCACATCTATTATAGGAATACCCCAAAAGGGTACTCATTCACTATACCTTTTAATCTTGTCATTTTTTAATGTCAGGCCGGGGGTATATTATTTAAAATAATTAAACAATTTAAAAAATGAAAAAAAAATCTATTTTGTATGTGGCTGGCATTATTGGCCATATTATTTACGGTAA
>NZ_JBMDIY010000007.1:0-184516 GCF_057808895.1 Flavobacterium sp. FG68 | reverse complement strand
CCAAGGACCCTCTGATTAACAGTCAGATGCTCTAACCAACTGAGCTAAGGAGGAATCACCTTAAAGGTAAATATGTTTGCTAAAAAAAGTTGCTCCCCCTCTTGGGCTCGAACCAAGGACCCTCTGATTAACAGTCAGATGCTCTAACCAACTGAGCTAAGGAGGAAGTTGTTGCTCTTTTTAGCGAGTGCAAATATAATTGAATTTTTAGTTTCTCAAAAATATTTTAACTCTTTTTCTCAAAATATTTTTTTACTTGATAATTGCCTTATAAATGTCATTTCCGTTTGCGAACAAAAGCAGTGCTATAAGTAGTACAAAGCCAACCATTTGGGCGTTTTCAAGGAATTTATCGCTCGGTTTTTTACCGCTGATAATTTCATATAATAAAAACATCACATGTCCGCCATCAAGTGCCGGAATTGGCAATAAATTCATAACTCCAAGCATAATTGACAATAAAGCCGTGATTGACCAGAACGTTTCCCAGCTCCAAAAACTCGGAAAAATGTTATAAATCGCTGCAAAACCACCCACTTGTTTGTAAGCTTTTGTTTCAGGATTAAAAATCATTTTCAGCTGTTTTCCATAACCTACTAACTGATCTTTTCCTTTTTGAATTCCAACAGGAATAGATTCAAAGAAACTATATTCTCTCGTGCTTACTTTATAGTAACCTAATTTCTCTAAAGACTCGATTCCTAAACCGCCAACACCAATTCCTAATTTTCCTAGTTTAGAGACCTTAACCGTAATAGGAGTTTCTTTTAAATCACGTAAAACAACAGCAGGAATGGTTTTTCCTTTGTTAGCCTCTAAAACAGCTTTAGCTTCATCAAAATATTTTATCTTTTGATTGTTCAGGCTTACAATAATATCTTTTGGTTTTAGAGAAGTGTTTTCAGAATCTTCAGAAATTTTACCCACAACAAAAGGCATTCTGATACCAATCAATAAACCTTTTTCATATTTAGATAATTGGTCAACAAAATCATTTGGAATATTAATCGTTTGTTGTTTTCCGTCTCTTTCAATCAAAACATGTTTCGACATGATAACATTCATATTCATGTCGCTGTCAAAATTTTCAACCGTTTTACCATCAATCGAAATGATTTTATCTCCGGTTCTAAAACCCGCTTTAAGCATTGCAGGATTTTCGATAAAAACGCCGTCTTTCAAATCAGCATTTGCCACATACGTATCGCCGTAAGCAAAAGCCATTCCTATATATATAATAAACGCCAGGATAAAGTTTACTGTAACACCGCCAAGCATAATAATTAAACGCTGCCAAGCCGGTTTAGAACGAAATTCCCACGGCTGAGGTGGAAGTGCCATTTGCTCCTTGTCCATACTTTCGTCAATCATTCCGGAGATTTTTACATAACCTCCAAGCGGTAACCAACCAATTCCGTATTCTGTTTCGCCAATTTTCTTTTTTAACAGCGAATATTTAACATCAAAAAATAAGTAAAATTTTTCAACTCTCGTTTTAAACAATTTGGCAGGAATAAAGTGCCCTAATTCGTGAAGAATAATAAGTAAAGATAAACTCAATAGAAATTGAGAGAGTTTGATAACTATATCCATTTTGTATTTTTAGTTCGTATTTAACGCACAAAAGTAGCGTTTCTATTTTAATTTGAAAGCGCAATATAATACATAAGGTTTTAAATGTTTGTTAATTAATAAACATTTCAATTTCTCGTTTTAACAAGATACAGTAACTTTACTTTTTAAACGGCTGTCAATATCTATTGGTAGTCCAAAACCATTAAAAGTTACAAACATGGCTTCACAATTATTTTCCCCCTTAACTTTAAAAAACATCACCTTAAAAAATAGAATTGTTATTTCGCCAATGTGCCAATATTCGGCCGTTGACGGCTTTGCAAACGACTGGCATCTGGTTCATTTAGGAAGCCGTGCAAGCGGAGGCGCCGGATTAATTATTCAGGAAGCCACAGCGGTTTCTCCCGAAGCCAGAATTTCTCCTGTCGATTTAGGAATCTGGAAAGACGAACATATCGAAAAGCTAAAACAAATCAACGAATTTATCGTTTCTCAAAACGCTGTTCCCGGAATTCAGCTGGCGCATGCCGGAAGAAAAGCAAGCGTTTCTTCTCCGTGGGAAGGAAATAAAAAATTAGATTTCGCTCAAGGCGGATGGCAGACTGTTGCGCCAAGTGCGATTCCGTATCACGACGGAGAACCTTTTCTTCCCGAAGCTTTAGACAAAAACGGAATCCAAAAAGTAATTTCCAATTTTAAAACTGCAACAAAAAGAGTTGTCAAAGCAGGATATAAAGTTTTAGAAATTCACGCCGCACACGGTTATTTATTACATCAGTTTTTATCGCCTTTAACCAACGTAAGAACCGATGAATATGGAGGAAGCTTTGAAAACCGAATCCGTTTTACATTGGAAATTGTAGAAGCTGTTCAGTCAGAATGGCCCTCAGATTTGCCTTTAATCGTGAGAATTTCAGCGACAGACTGGGCAGAAAACGGTTGGAATCCTGAAGAATCGGTACAGCTTTCGAAAATATTAAAAGAAAAAGGAGTAGATTTAATCGATGTTTCGTCTGGCGGATTAGTATCGCATCAAAAAATTGCGATTGGTCCGGGTTATCAGGTTCCTTTCGCAGAAAAAGTAAAAAAAGAAGCTAATATTTTGACAGGAGCTGTAGGTTTAATTACCGAAGCCAAACAAGCCGAAGAAATTTTGAAAAACAATCAGGCCGATTTAATTTTGTTTGCCAGAGAATCATTGAGAAATCCAAATTTACCGTTAGATTTCGCCAAAGAATTAGACAGCGATATTCAATGGCCAAAACAATACGAACGAGCTAAGATTTAAATTTTTATTGGCCACTCCCGATAGCTATCGGGATCACAGATTAAAGTGATTTTTTTAGTTTTGGTTGCCACGAATTTCACGAATTTCCACAAATCGTTGCGTTTAAAAAAAAATAAAAATTCGTGATAATTCGTGAAATTCGTGGCAAAAAAGAAAAATCCTTTTTAATCACATTAATCTGTGGCAAAAAACTAAATACAAAATGAAAAAAATAAAAACAGCATTATTATCATACGGAATGTCGGGAAAGGTTTTTCACGCACCTTTTTTAGATATTCACCCAGGTTTTGAATTATTAGGATCTTGGGAAAGAAGCAAAAAACTAATTCAGGAAGATTATCCATACGTAAAAAGTTATCCTTCAATCGACGATTTATTAGCCGATGATGTTGACTTAGTAATTGTAAACACACCAGTAGGAACACATTATGAATATGCTAAAAAAGTACTTCTGGCAGGAAAACATGCCGTGATCGAAAAAGCTTTTACCACAACTGTAGCCGAGGCTGAAGAATTAGCCAAAATCGCCGAAGAAAAAGGATTAAAATTAGCCGTTTTTCAAAACAGAAGATGGGACAGCGATTTTAAAACCATTCAAAAAATAATCAATGAAGGCGTTCTAGGTGATATAGTAGAAGCCGAATTTCATTTCGACAGATACAATCCGTTATTAAGTCCGAAAGCCCATAAAGAAACCGCCAATGACGGAGCCGGAGTTTTAAAAGATTTAGGTCCGCATATTATAGATCAGGCTATTTGTTTATTTGGTTCTCCAAAATCGGTTTTCGGAGATGTCAGAATTACGAGAGAAAACTCATTAGTCGATGACTGGTTCGATTTATTATTGATTTATGATGATTTTAGAGTTCGTTTAAAAGCTGGTTTCTTTGTGAGAGAAGCAAATCCGGCATATACGATTCACGGAAAAAAAGGCTCTTTTTTAAAACCTCGCGGAGACATTCAGGAAGACGAATTAAAAATTGGTAAAAAACCAAACCTGGAATCTTGGGGAAAAGAACCGGATGATTTACAAGGAATTCTGCATACTGAAATTGACGGAAAAATAATCCGCGAAAAAGTACCGACACTTCAAGGAAATTATTTTTCGTTTTTTGACGGAGTTTTCAATTCCATAACAAACAATGTTGCAGAACCAGTTACCGCTCAAGACGGCGTAAAAGTAATGCAGATCATCGAAGCTGCAATTGCAAGTAGTGCGCAGCGCACTGTGATTAATTTATAGCCCACGGGTTTTACGGATTAAACGGGTTTACGCGGAGTTTAATTTTTATAATTTGAATACAAACATATATCGTAGAGACGCACAGCATGAACTGCCCCCAAAAAGTTAGACACTATTTGGGGGCATTTTTTATGCGTGAAAATAAAATAACATCTGTGTAAACCCGTTTAATCCGTAAAATCCGTGGGCAAATTCGTAGAAATCTGTGGGCAAAACCCCGCTATTTATAAACAATAACGTTGTAAATAATTGAACAATTTGTACCTTTAAGTAAATACAAAGGTTTTTTGTACATTTATAATATAATCCCAAAACGCATACATTTTGATAAATTTTAATCCATTACAACTTTTTCAAACTAAAGGAAAAATCAAGAAAGTTTTTAGAGAAGCAAAAGCATCTTATCTAAACCGAATTCGTTTTGCCGTTGGAATGTTTTATTTCGGAATGGGATTAAGTTTTGCAACCTGGGCGAGTAGGATTCCGGATATCAAAACAGCCCTTCATTTAACCGAAGGCGATTTAGGTTCTATACTTTTCTCCCTGCCAATGGGACAATTAATTATCATGCCTTTTTCGGGAAAAATGGTAACCAAATTCGGAAGCCACCGCATTTTAGTTTTCTCCTTAATAATGTATGTTTTATGTCTGGCCAATTTAGGTTTAGCCACAACTGGTTTACAGTTATCGATTGGCTTATTTTTATTTGGCTTATTTGGAAATTTAGCCAATATAGCCGTAAACACACAGGGCGTTTATACCGAAGTACTTTTCAAAAAAACAATCATGTCCTCTTTTCACGGAATGTGGAGTTTTGCCGGATTCACAGGCGCATTAGTTGGTTTAGGAATGCTGGCTTTAAACTTAACACCATTACATCATTTCCTGATTGTTGGAGGCGTTGTGTTATTAATGGTCGCTTTTAATTTTAAATTTTTAATTCGTGCCAAAGAAAAAATCAAACACAATACAGAGAAAAGAAAAATCTTTGTAAAACCAGACAGTGCCTTAATCTGGCTTGGTGTAATTGGTTTTTGCAGTATGGCGAGCGAAGGTGTAATGTTTGACTGGAGCGGAGTTTATTTTAAAGATGTAGTAAAAGCACCAGGTCCATTAGTAATTTTAGGATATACTTCTTTCATGATTATGATGGCTGGCGGAAGATTTTTAGGTGATGGATTAATCAATAAATTTGGCCGTGAGCGTGTCATGCAGATAAGTGGAGTTATGATTTCTGCCGGGCTTTTTACAGCTGTTTTTCTACCTTATATTATTCCGTGTACGATTGCTTTTATGGCAGTTGGTTTAGGAGTTGCTACTATTGTTCCAACCGTTTATAGTATGGCTGGAAAAAATCCAACAGTTCCGCCGGGAGAAGCCTTAACAATAGTTTCAAGCGTAAGCTTTTTAGGGTTTTTAATGGGGCCGCCGGTAATTGGTCACATCGCTCAAAACTTCGGATTAGAGTTTTCTTTTGCCTTTATTGGAGTTTTTGGTGTTCTGATTGCTTTTATGGTTTCAAAAATCAGAACTTCTGCTTAATTTTTAGTGCCCACAGATTTAACGGATTAGGCTGATTTGCGCCGTGTTTTTTTAAACTTCTTTGTGAAATAAATTATTTTTGTAAGAATTTATTTCTTTTTTAATTGTTTTTATATCTACATTTGATCCCAGAGTTTGTTTGTCTTATAAGCAAGACTCTTTCCAAAAACCAATTTATCTTTTGAATAGGATTAATATCCGAAAACAATTTTCAAAATAAATTGGAATTTTTAATGGTAAAAAAATACGCGCTCTTTTTAATTTTATGGTCTTTTAGTTTTGCCTTTGCGCAGGAAACAGTTTTTAGAGGAATTGTTGTCGATGCTAAAACGCAAAACCCTCTTGAAAATGTTGTAGTAAGTATTCAAAATTCTTCTATAACAAAACTTACTTCTAAAAGAGGCAAATTTGAATTGAGTTCTCCTATAGAAGGAGAACAGCTGCTTTTGATTCACAGTCAGGACTGCAAAGATTTACTGCTGAAAATCCATTCTAATTTTGGTCAGATTATATATCTCGGGGTATTACAATTAGAAGATATTTATTCCGATGAAGTTCCTGCTGCTTTGATCACTTTATTAGAAAGTGATTTGTCTGATGATAATAGTTCATCCGAAATGACTTCGGGACTTTTACAATCTTCAAAAGATGCTTTTATGCAGGCATCAGCATTTAATTGGGGTCAAGCCCGATTCAGGGTTCGTGGTTTAGACAGCGAAAACGGAACCATGATGCTCAACGGAATGACCATGAATAAAATATACGACGGCAGACCGCAATGGAACAATTGGGGCGGACTAAATAATGTGCTTCGTAATCAGGAATTTTCGGTTGGAACAGCTGCTTCAAATTATACTTTTGGCGGTATTTTAGGAACACAGCAAATTTTTACCCGGGCTTCATTGTATCGAAAAGGAGGACAGCTAACTTTTTCCGGAAGTAATACAACCTACAGTTTGCGTGCCATTGGAACCTATGCTTTAGGAATGGATATTGACGGCTGGGCTTATATCGTTTCTGCAGGAAAAAGATGGGCAGACGAAGGTTATTTTGAAGGAACAAATTTCAATGCAGACTCTTTTTTTATGAGTGTTGAGAAAAAATTAAACAATAAACATTCACTCAATTTCACCGGATTTTACACACCCAATTCCCGCGGAAAAAATTCTCCAAATACAAATGAAGTAACCAGTTTAATGGGTGAAAAATACAATTCGTATTGGGGATTTCAAAATGATAAAAAGCGAAATGCAAGAGTAAAAACGGTTGAAGAACCGCTATTTATGCTGAATCATTATTTTAAAATTGATGAAAAAACCAACCTCAATTCGAGTGTAATGTATCAATTTGGGAAAGTTGGAAACAGCAATATTGATTATCAAAATGGCGACAGTCCAGATCCGGTTTATTATAGAAAAATGCCAAGTTATTTCAGCTCGCTTTATGCAAAAGATAAAGGTGAATTTTCTGGAGAATTTACGCCGGATTATGAAAATGCTGAAAAAAGCAAACTCACCTTTCTGGCAAATTCGCAAATTGACTGGAACGCCCTGTATTCTGCAAATCAAAAGCCAGGTGAAAATGGTTATGAACCTGCAAAAAGCCATTATGTTTTATATGAAGACAGAACTGACGACAAAACTTTTGCAGTCAATTCAAACTTAAATACGCAGTTAACTCCAAATATTTCTTTTGATGGAGGAATTACTTATCAGAATTTAAAATCACATAATTTTCAATATTTGCTGGATCTTCTTGGCGGGAAATATTTTGAAGATATTGATCCGTTTTACAAAGGCGACCTTTCGCAGTCAGACTTGCAAAATCCAAACAGACAAGTAGTAAAAGGAGATATTTATGGATACAACTATAATTTTTTAGCCAATACAATTAATGCTTTTGCACAGTTTAAATTCTCATACAATAAAACCGAATTTTATTTGGCACAATCCTATTCCGTTTCTAATTATCAAAGAGAAGGATTATACCAAAACGGAATTTACCCGACCATTTCTTTAGGAAAAAGTGAGAAAATAAATTTTGAAAACTTTGGTTTTAAAGGAGGTTTCACCTATAAAATTTCAGGAAAACAATGGTTGTTTTTTAATGGTGCACATTTAACCAGAGCACCATCGCTTCGAAATACATTTTCAAATTCAAGATTAAATAATAATATAGTTAATGGGATTGAAAGTGAAAATATTACAAGTGCCGAAGCTAATTATGTTTATCGTGCACCAAACTTGAAATTACGTTTAACAGCTTTTTATACGCTAATAAAAAACACATCGAAAACTTCTTTTTTCTATGCCGAAGGAATCTTTGATAACGGAGCCGGTTATGATCCAACAGATGCTTTTGTGAGCCAGACTTTAACTCAATTGGACAAAAAAAATACAGGAGCAGAATTGAGTTTTGAATATCAGATTTCCTCAACTTTTAAAACAACTTTATCAGCGGCTTACGGAAATTATATTTACAACAGCAATCCAAATGTATCGATTACAAACGATGCAAACGCAGCAAAAGACGGGGCGCAGACTACTTTTGATTTTGGTAAAGCCTATCTTAAAAATTACAAACAAGTAGGAACGCCTCAAAATGCACTTTCATTAGGTTTAGAATACCGGGATCCTAAATATTGGTGGATTGGAGCCAATATTAATTATTTAACCGATAACTATATTGATGTTTCACCCATTTCTAGGACATCACAATTTTACATTAATCCCGCAAATGGATTTCCTTTTCCCGAAGCAACATCTGAAAGAGGAAATGAATTATTACAACAAGAAAAATTTGATCCCATAACCTTATTAAATATCAATGGAGGAAAATCCTGGCGAGTTCATAAAAAGTATATCGGACTTTTTGCCAGCGTTAATAATGCATTAGGTTTAGTATATAAAACGGGTGGTTTTGAACAGGCCAGAAATGCAAATTTTAGAGCACTGAATCAGGATGTTTCAAGCGGAACACCATCATTTGGTCCAAAATATTATTACGGTTACGGAAGAACTTATTTTTTAAATCTTACAATCGGTTTATAAATCGAAATATATTTATCATGAAAAACATAATTTTAAATACATTTTTAGCTTCATCATTATTATTTATTTGCAGCTGCAGTACAGAAATAGCAAACCCAAAATTAGAGTGTACTCAACCTGATTTTAAAGTAAACAAAACGGTCAAAAAAGTTTATGAACTTTCAAGTAATACGGCTAAGCAATATTTATATGATGATATTATAGAAGCTTATGTTATTTCGAGTGACGAAGGCGGGAATTTTTTTAAATCTATTTCATTCCAAACAAAAGCCACTGAAAAAATTCCTGCAATAGGTTTTAGTATCCCAATTGATGCGTCAAACACTTACATTGATTATCGACTTGGGAATAAAGTATATGTAAAACTTAAAAATCAATTTACAGATTTGTATTATGGAGGATTACGGATTGGCAGTTTATATGTCAACAACGCCGGGGATCCAACAATTGGCAGGATTTCTCAAAATGAATATAAAAACGTTTTAAACGCTTCGTGTACTATTATTGATGAAAATCAACTGGTTGAATCACTTTCTATAGAACAGGCATTATCAGATAGTAAATTAAATACATTGATTGAACTTAATGATGTTGAATTTACAGAAGCTGCATTGGGACGTCATTATTTTGAAGAATCGAATAATATTGGAGGATCAACAAACTGGAACCTGCGTGATAAAACCGGAAATCAAATTATTTTTAGAACAAGTAGTTATGCAAAATTTGCAGATCATTTTGTGCCGGAAGAAAGCGGGAAAGTTAGAGGAATTTTAACCAAGTTTGGTACAGATTATCAATTAATGGTTCGTTCAGAA
The DNA here is from genome assembly GCF_057808895.1 of Flavobacterium sp. FG68. Taxonomy (NCBI): domain Bacteria; kingdom Pseudomonadati; phylum Bacteroidota; class Flavobacteriia; order Flavobacteriales; family Flavobacteriaceae; genus Flavobacterium; species Flavobacterium sp. FG68. The sequence continues at coordinate 175,003 of NZ_JBMDIY010000007.1, read as the reverse complement.
GAAGATGTGGTTATGAACGGAAAAAGAAGCGTTCCATTTTTTGCAGAGGATTTTCAATCGGTTAAAAACAATGTCAATTTTGCACTTCCAGGCTGGAGTAACATTGTAGAAAAAGCAACAAAACTATGGAAAAGCATGGTGTATGCCGGAAATGGTTATGCAGAATTTAATACCACAAGTACAACAGCGGCCGAAAATATTGCCTGGCTGGTTTCTCCCAAAATTAATTTGACAGGTTATAAAAATGCGGTTCTTTCTTTTAGAAGCGCACAGCATGATTTAAAAGTCGATTCGCCATTAAATACATTAGAAGTTTATGTCTCCACAAACTTTGACGGCTCAAGTGTGGCCAAGGCAAAATGGACAAAATTAGAAGCGAAAGTTCCCACATTATCAAATCCTTCCCGTGAATTTATGAGTTCTGGCGGAATAGATTTATCTGCTTATACAGGAAATATAAATATTGCCTTTAGATATGTAGGTTCAGGAAAAGATAAAACATTAAATGGCGCATTTATGGTCGATGATGTGAAGATTTTTGGTGAGAAATAAGAATTGTATTTGTATAAGTTGTTGATTTCTAATTTTCTAAAATTGCTTTTCGGTTTTTTTAAATTTTAAATTGTCAAATTTTGACAGAATTTTGTATTTTGGTCATCCCAAATCAATACAAAAACAAAATGAAAACCTACTTTATTGCCATCCTGATGATGGTGTTTCCATTCTTGATGCAGAGTCAGGAAAACGTTAGATTGAAGCAGATCAATATTGTAAAAACAAATTACCAAAATTCTAAAGACGGTGAAATTGTAAATAAAACAATGGTCTTTAAAGAAGGTAAACTTCAAACCATTACAACTTCAGACGTTATTCAGAACTTTTTTTACAACAAAAAGGGTTTACTTGATATGTCTGTTAAAGATAAAGTGGGAAGCGACTGGAAAGAAGTTATCAATTACACTTATGATGCTGATAACAACATTACAAAATTTGTAAAAAAATATCAGGAAGGACCTGATTATATTACGAAAGTTGTATCGTTTGTTTATGAAGGTGCAAGAGTAAAAGTAACGACTAAAAAAAGTACAAATCACCAAAATTTAGTTGAAGATATCGAATATATCATTGAAAACGGTACTATCGTTAGACGTACATCACGTGATAGAAACAAGGCAATTATCGGAAAAATTGAATATGTGTATGTAAACGATAACGTATCAAAACATAAAGGATTAGTGGGAGATAAAATCTCTAAAACGTATACTTATGATGATAAAAAATCGGTAGATCAATTAATCGTTCAAAGCCTTTTTGGAGATAATTATAAAGTAATTGTACCAATGATTTCATATCATGAAGATGAATTTACGTTTGAGTCAATTTCATACAATAACGAAATGAATTTTAGCCCTTCGTCTACAGCTTTAGTTGCAGTAAGCCGAAAATACAAATACAACAAATTAAACTTTCCAATTTCATGTTCTCAGATTGAAGAGAATGGAATTGTAAAAACAGAGAAAACTTTTATCTACGAATAAAAAGTTTTTTGAACCTTTTTAAGCCATTTAAAAATCAAGTTTTATTAAAGAAATACTTTTGTAAAACATGATTTTTAGATGGTTTATCATTTTAAATAATATTTAAAAACGTAATTCTATAATTGTAGTAGTATACAAATGATTAAATTTGTAGCTTATTTTAAGATATGTTAGAGAAAGAAGTTATAAATTTTGAGAAAACAGCCATTGTTGGTATCATAACTCAAAATCAAAGTGAGGAAAAACTTAATGAATATTTAGACGAATTAGAGTTTTTAACTTTTACCGCAGGAGGTGAAGTTATTAAACGCTTTTCGCAAAAAATGGAACGCCCGAATCCGAAGACTTTTGTGGGAACGGGAAAAATAGATGAAATCAATCTTTTTGTAAAAGAAAACGGAATATCGACCTTAATTTTTGATGATGAATTATCACCATCACAGCAAAAAAATATTTCCCGAATTATAGATTGTAAAATCCTTGACAGAACCAATTTGATTCTGGATATTTTTGCGCAAAGAGCTGAAACTTCGTATGCAAGAACTCAGGTGGAATTAGCGCAGTGTATTTATTTACTGCCAAGACTTTCTGGTTTATGGACGCACCTTGAGCGTCAAAAAGGAGGAATTGGTATGCGTGGTCCTGGTGAAACAGAGATCGAAACAGACAGACGTATTGTACGTGACCGAATTTCATTGTTGAAAGACAAAATCAAGACAATCGACAAACAAATGAGTATTCAACGAAGCAATCGAGGCGCAATGGTTCGTGTGGCGCTTGTTGGATATACAAACGTTGGAAAGTCGACTTTGATGAATGCGATTGGGAAAAGTGATGTTTTTGTTGAGAATAAATTATTCGCAACATTAGATACAACGGTTCGAAAAGTGGTTATTAAAAACCTTCCGTTTTTACTTTCAGATACGGTTGGATTTATTCGAAAACTACCAACACAATTAGTCGATTCTTTTAAAAGTACACTTGATGAGGTTCGTGAAGCCGATTTACTTTTGCATGTTGTAGATATTTCACACCCTGATTTTGAAGATCATATAGAATCTGTAAATCAGACCTTGCAGGAAATTAAGAGCAATGATAAACCAACCATTATGGTTTTCAATAAAATCGACGCTTACAAACATCTAACGATTGACGAAGATGATTTGATCACCGAAAGAACCAGAAAACATTGGACTCTTGAGGAATGGAAACAGACTTGGATGAGTAATGTAGGAGAAGATAACGCCTTGTTTATTTCGGCAACACAAAAAGAAAATTTTGAAGAATTTAGAGAAACGGTTTACGAAGCAGTTCGTCAGATTCACATAACAAGATTTCCATATAATAAGTTTTTATATCCTGATTATAAGGACGCAGTTGAAAAGGAAGAAGAATAAAAATAGAAACGGCTTTTGATTTATTTCAAAAGCCGTTTTTTTATATAATGAATAAACAGGAAGGTTATAAAACTTTATTAAATATCTCTAAAATAAGATTTAGTAAAAATTGATATTTCATATCTTTGTTTAAATGAGTAAGAATTTATACATAATTTCAGGATGCAATGGAGCTGGTAAAACTACGGCTTCTTTTACAATACTTCCTGAAATTTTAAACTGTAAAGAATTTGTAAATGCAGATGAAATTGCTAAAGGTCTCTCTCCATTTCAACCTGAAAAAGTAGCTTTTGAGGCTGGTAGAATAATGCTTCATAGAATAAATGAATTATTAGATACTAATACAATATTTGCTTTTGAAACCACACTAGCGACTAAAAGTTATAAATCTAAAGTTGCGTTAGCACAAAAAAAAGGTTATAAAGTGATTCTTTTATTTTTCTGGTTACAGGATGTTGAACTTGCGATTGAAAGAGTAAAAACTAGAGTTACAGAAGGTGGACATAATATAGAAACAGCTGTTATTAAGCGAAGATACATTAATGGAATATTAAACTTATTTAATATATATTTGCCAATAGCTGATGAAGTTATGATCTTTGATAATTCATTTGGGAAACCTGAATTATTGGCAGAAAAAATGCTTGAAAGTGAGATTGATATAATCAATGAAATTAAGTACGATAAACTAAAAGGAATTTATAATGAAAACATATAAAAGATCGGCAACTCAAACTAAAATTTTAGATGCGATGGATTTGGTTTATGATAAATTAATTGAGTTCAAAAAGAAATCAAATACTGAATTGGTAATTATGAAAGACGATAAAATCGTTCGAATAAAACCAAAATCATTTAACAAGTAAATAAAAATAGAAACGGCTTTTGAAATAAATCAAAAGCCGTTTATTATTGTATTATATTTTATAAGAATCTTTTCGCTGTGTTGCGGATTATTAAAATCCAAAATTAACCCCTAAACCAAATACTTCTCTGGTTTGAAGACCTTGAAAAGCATTATCGTCATAAATAGCCTGGAAGGCTAAATTTGCCGATAAGAATTTGTTTACCTTCATTATGATATTTAAAGAGTAATTGATGTCTACGTTTTGAGGATCTTCCAGATAATTAGAATACAAATTCAGCGTGTTTTCTGCAGTAACGTTAGTCATAATGGCTAATTTGTAATAAACAGAAGCATAAAAACCTAACTCGTAACGCATGGTTTTGCCTTCGTCAACTCCAAAATAATCGCCATCTACATAAGGCAGACCAGTAAATCTATCAATTCCACTAGTATAAGCGTTGTCGACAAAAGTGAATTTTGAAGTTAGAGGAGCAAAGTTTATTTTTAAGTTTTCATCTTTAGACCAGTAAATACCAGGTCCAGTAGTAAGATACCCAGGCGACATAAATTTAGTCTGCTCGGTTCTAATTTCTTTTCCATTGGCATCCTGTCCATAAATATAACCCGTTGTAAATTGAGTTCTAAAGTTTAGAAAATAAGAGTAATACCATTCACCAAAAGCCTTTTTACCAACGATTGAATTAAACTCTAAACGGTCGTCAGTCTTTTTTCCGAAATCGGTGTTTTTAGTTTGTAAAAGCCCGTAAGAAGCAAGGATTTTATTGTCCCAGGTTACATCGTCTTTTTTATAATTGAAGTCATAGTTTATTCCTAAAGTCCCAGAGAAACTATCTTCACCACCTGCGATCCAATTGTTAAAACTAGATTGGTTTAATAAAAGAGACACTGTTCCTTTTGCTTTCCATCCTTCGTCTTCAATTGTATCGTTTATTTTTTTAACCGCTTTTTCGGTATTCTGAATTAATTCTTTTTCTGAATTTTGGGCCTGAACAAAAGTAAAGTTCGCTAAGATAAATAGTAATAACGTCAGCTTTCTCATGGTTGTTTAGTTTAAGTGTATATTAACAAATATACTAAAAACCAACTGAAGGTTAAGGGAATATTACTTTAAAATGAAGGTTATTTCTTAGATTCTTTGTATAAAGGCACAGCAGAACATGCTTCGCCATACATAATACTGCGGGCAAAAGGCTGTAAATAAGTTGTGGCTAAAATATAAGCACGCATAGGAACCGGTTTTTTAGAACATCCTTTTACAATTACAGGTTTATTTTGGTACGCAGAATAATCAATCTTACTTAAGATTTCTTCGTATAAACTTGAATCTAGATCCTCAATGGTTCCGTTTACTACTTTTTTAGCAAAAGGCGCCAAATGAACACTAACTAAAATTAATGCCCAAGCAGGAATTATAGCGTCTGTAGCGCAATGTACAGCGACATATTGATCTTGGTATTGTGACCAATCATGATTTTTAAGGTGTTCTCTAAAGTCTTTTTCTTTCAATAAAAATCCTTCCAAAAGCCATTGCGAAATGTCAATCTGCACACGCATTCCTTTTGGATAATAATCCTCTAAATCAAAAACTTCTAAAGCACTATTGGCAACTTTATTGATGATTTCTTCCATTTTTTTTAGTTTTCAGCCGCAGTTTTCAGTCACAGTTGAATACTGCGACTGAGACTGTAAACTGTATACTTTTTTAAAGCATTCCTAATTCTAATTTTGCTTCTTCGCTCATTAAATCTTTACTCCAAGGCGGATCAAAAGTAATCTCTACTTCAACATCTTTAATGTGTTCGATTGTTTTTACTTTTTCTTCCACTTCTCTTGGTAAACTTTCTGCAACCGGGCAGTTTGGAGATGTTAATGTCATCAGGATTTTTACTTCGTAATCTGTATTTACCATTACGTCATAAATTAATCCTAACTCATAAATATCTACAGGGATCTCAGGATCGTAAATTCCTTTTAAAACTTTTACGATTGATTCTCCTAATTCGTTTGTGTCTATTTCTTGTTCCATTTTGTTATTTGTTTTTTCGCCACGAATTTCACAAATTTCCCGAATTTAAAAATTAGTGTTAATTCGTGAAATTCGTGGCAGAAAGAAATTTAATTTTTATTTTTTGCATCAAAAGCCAAAGCGTACATTTTGATGTTTTTTATCATCGAAACCAAACCGTTTGCACGAGTTGCAGATAAATGTTCTTTTAATCCAATTTCGTCTATAAATTCAGTGTCAGCATTTATAATGTCTTCTGCTTTTTGATTAGAGAAAGCGCGAATTAAAATTGCAATTATTCCTTTAGTTAAAATAGCGTCACTGTCTGCGGTGAAAACAATTTTATCATCGTTTTGCTCGCCTTGAAGCCAGACTTTTGACTGACAGCCTTTGATTAAATTCTCGTCGGTTTTGTATTCTTCTTTAATTAACGGAAGACTTTTTCCCAGTTCGATAATGTATTCATAACGCTGCATCCAGTCGTCGAACATTGAAAATTCGTCTATTATTTCGTTTTGTATCTCTTTAATTGTCATAATTATTCTTTAGCAAAATCAACCAGTAAATTTACCAGTTTTTCAATTTCCTTTGGAGGAAAACCATTGTCGAAACCTGCAGTTTCGTATGTTTTTTGATCTTGAGTTATTTTTAAAGTTCCAATCGCGGCACCATCATAAAAACGTTTTTCAGTTGGTGCTTTTAATGCCGAAAGTTTGTTTAAATCTACTTTTGAAAATTCAGAAACAATTTTGTTCCATTTCGCATCGTCAATTTTAGTTTCAATAGGCTGTTGATCTCTGCCGTTTGTAACATAAACAGTCTGATTTTGAACTACAATCTTTTTGTAATATCCTCTTGAAAGCGCAGAATATTCAATTTGGGTTGTAGCCATGTTTGTCTTTTTTTGACTGCAACAGCCTGTTGCAATAAAAACCGTTAAAAGCAATAAAGATAGTATTCTCATAAAAATAGATGTTAGCTTAGCATTGTTTGTGCCTTTTTAACGGCATCGACCATTTGGTCAATTTCTTCTTTGGTATTATAGAATGAAAAAGAAGCGCGAATCGTTCCCGGAATACAAAAGAAATTCATAATTGGCTGCGCGCAATGATGTCCGGTTCTAACCGCAATTCCTAATTTGTCAATAATTGAACCAACATCATACGGATGAATTCCATCAATATTAAACGAGATCACAGAAGCTTTATTTTTTCCTGTCCCGTAGATTCTTAAACCTTCAATTTCAGATAAACGTTTTGTAGCGTAATCTAAAAGTTCCGTTTCATATTCGTGAATATTTTCAAAACCAACACTGTTTAAATAATCAATTGCAGTTCCTAAAACAATTCCGCCGGCAATATTTGGTGTTCCGGCTTCAAATTTATGCGGAAGATCTGCATAAGTTGTTTTTTCAAAAGTAACTTCTTTAATCATTTCACCACCACCCTGATAAGGAGGAAGTTTGTTCAGCCATTCTTCTTTTCCATATAAAATTCCGGTTCCGGTTGGACCACACATTTTATGACCAGAAAAAGCATAAAAATCACAATCTAATTCCTGAACATCTGGTTTTAAATGTGGAACAGCCTGCGCGCCGTCAATTAAAACTGCAGCGCCAACAGCATGGGCTTTATCAATGATATATTTTATCGGATTAATAATTCCGAGTGCATTTGAAATATGATTAACCGTAACGACTTTTGTTTTTTCTGAAAGAAGAGTATCAAATTCTTCAATAATTAATTCTCCGTTTTGATTAATCGGAATAACTTTTAATGTTGCTCCCGTTCTTTCGCATAACATCTGCCACGGCACAATATTACTGTGATGCTCTAATGAAGAAACAAGTACTTCGTCACCTGGTTTTAAAATAGAAGCAAAACCATTTGTAACCAAGTTGATTCCGTGCGTAGTTCCCGAAGTAAAAAGTACTTCGTGAGCATGTTTTGCATTGATATGATCTTTTACCTTGCCACGAGAAATCTCGTAAGCATCAGTAGCTAACTGGCTTAAAGTGTGAACGCCGCGGTGAATATTGGCATTAATTTCCTGATAATATTTTACTTCTGCATCGATCACAATTTGTGGTTTTTGCGAAGTAGCTCCGTTGTCGAAATATACTAAGGGTTTTCCGTTTACAGTTTGTGAAAGTATCGGAAAATCAGCTCTTATTTTTTGAATATCTAGCATGTCTTATTTAGAAAAAATCTATTTACAAAAGTACTAAAACTAAATTTGTTTATACAGCAATTCTATAATTTCCTTTTATGGTGTCATTGTTACAAGGCGTAAATGCTGATTCCGTAAAAATCAATTCAGTTTTCTGAATTATCCTAATCAGATTTATAATTTGACTTCTAAAATCGTGAACATAAATTATTTATATTGCAATAAAAATACTGACATCATCATGAAAAAATTTCTTAAAGTGCTTTTGCTTCTAGTCGTTCTTGCGTTTTTGTATTTCGGATTTATAACTTATCCAAAACTGGATTTGATTTCCGGGTTTTCAGCCAAAAGTGTAGCATCGGGACATTTTATTGATAACCGTTCGCTCGATTTAATTCAAAAAACAGACAATGATATCGATTTGGTTGATTTGGCTAAAAATTCAATTGATGATGCTGGAAAATTTGCTATTTCAAATGTTTACGGTTTAAAGGAAAGAAAAGCAATTTATCGTGAAGGTTTAGGAGCAGTTTTGATAAATGATGATTTTGATGTTTCAAAACCATATTTGCTTCCAAAGAGAACAAAATTGGTAAATAATCTTCCTTTTCCTTACGGAAATAATGAACCAAAAGATTCTGCTTTTGCGAATATTGATTACTCGAAATTAAAAAATGCAGTTGAAAATGCTTTTGATAAAAACAGTGGAAGAACAAAACGTACACGTGCCGTTGTCGTTTTATACAAAGACAAATTAATTGCTGAAAAATACGATACAGGTTTTAACAAAGACAGTAAAATTTTAGGCTGGTCGATGACAAAAAGTATCACAAGTTCTGCTTTTGGTGTTTTAGCCAAACAAGGAAAAATTGATATTTACAAACCAGCACCAATTGCAGAGTGGAAAAATGACGATCGTAAAATTATTACTATTAATGATTTACTTCACATGAATTCCGGTTTAGAATGGGAAGAGAATTACAGTACGATTTGCGATGCGACACAAATGCTTTTTCAGACCGAAGATATGGGAAAAGTACAAATGGATAAACCTGCTCAATTTAAGCCAAACACGCATTGGAATTATTCGTCTGGAACGACAAATCTTCTTTCCAGAATTTTAAGAAACCAATTTAAAACGCAGCAAGAATATCTAGACTTTTGGTACAGTGCCGTAATTGACAAAATTGGAATGAACTCGATGATTGTCGAACAAGATATGTCGGGAACTTTCGTAGGTTCATCTTACGGATGGGCAACACCAAGAGACTGGTCAAAATTTGGATTGTTGTATTTGCATAAAGGAAACTGGAACGGAGAACAAATTTTAGATGAAAGCTGGGTAAAATATACGGCAACACCAACTAATACTTCTGAAGGAAAATATGGAGCACAATTTTGGTTAAACGCGGGAGGAAAATTCCCAGACGTTCCTCGTGATATGTTTTATTGCAGTGGATATCAAGGTCAAATGGTGGCGATTATTCCATCTCTGGATATGGTAATTGTGAGAATGGGAGTGAGAGAAGGAGATAAAAGTTTTGATTTTAATGGGTTTTTGAAGGGGATAATTGATAGTGTGAAGAAATAGGTTGTCTTCCCTGCAAGGTTTCCAAAACCTTGTAGGTATAGAAACATAAACATAATACCTACAAGGTTTTGGAAACCTTGCAGGAGTAGCAAATAAAAAAACCGATAAACTTTTTAAAGCTTATCGGTTTTCATTTTTATTAAATAGAATTTTTTATAAATCAAATCCTAAATTCACGCCTAATTTCATGGCAATGATTTTAGTAATTCTTTGTTTTAATTCTGGTATTTTGATGCTTTCGATAACTGCATTTGAGAATGCGTACATTAATAAAGCTTTAGCTTCTTTTTGAGGAATACCACGAGACTGCATGTAGAACATTGCTGTTTCATCAAGCTGTCCAACTGTACAACCGTGAGAACATTTTACGTCATCTGCAAAAATCTCTAATTGTGGTTTTGCGTTGATCGTTGCTTTATCGCTCAATAAAATGTTGTTGCTTTTTTGAAAAGCATTTGTTTTTTGAGCTTCTTTATTTACTAAAATTTTTCCGTTGAAAACTCCTGTCGAACGATCAGAGAAAATTCCTTTATAATCCTGGAAGCTCTCGCAGTTTGGTTGTGCGTGGTTTACTAAAGTATAATGATCAACATGTTGTTTATCATTTAGAATTGAAATTCCGTTTAACGTACTTGTCAATCTTTCTCCAAAGTGATAAAAGTTTAAGTTGTTACGAGTCAGATTTCCTCCAAATGAAAAAGTGTGTACGTAAGCATGACTTTCTTGCTGTTGAGAAACATAAGTATTGTCAACTAAATTCGCTTCGCTATTATCGTTTTGAATTTTGTAATAATCAACAATTGCGCGTTTTTGAGCAAAAATCTCAGTAACAGAGTTTGTTAAAACAGGATTTTCATTCAAACTTTGGTGACGCTCGATAATTTGAACATGTGAATTTTCACCCACAATAACCAAATTTCTTGGCTGAACCATTAATGCAGCTTCGTTTCCAGTTGAGAAATACATAATCTCAATTGGTTTGTCGGCTACTTTTTTCTTCGGAATATTGATAAAAGCTCCTTCCATTGCAAATGCAGTATTTAATGACGTTAAACTGTCATCTTTACTTGCAATTTGATTAAAGTATGTATCAATAACCATTTTATATTTTGGTTTGGTCAATGCCGATGACATTAAGCAAACATCAATTCCGTCGTGCGTTGTAGAAGATAAATGTGAACTAAAAACACCATCAACAAATACTAATTTATAAGTATCTATTTCGTGTAAAAAGTATTTTTTTACCTGATTAAATTCGATTGCATTTTCTTCCTTTGGAAAAACCGTAAAGTCATTTTTTAAGATGGCATTTAGCGATGTATATTTCCAAGCTTCTTCTTTTTTGGTTGGAAAACCTTTATTTTCAAAGTTTTTTAAAGCATTTGTGCGTATGTCATGTAAATCTGAATGTACATCGACACGCTCTTCAAAAGCCATAAAAGACGATACTAATTTTTCTTTTAAATCCATTTTGTTTTTGTTTCCTTCGGTGTTTCAGGTTTCAAGTTTCAGGTTGCCTATTGAAACTTATTCCCCTTGAAATCTTTTTTATTTAGATAAGTGATAAAGTTTTTTATTTTACCGCTTAAATTTTCATAATCCTTTTTTAAAGCTTCGAATTTTTGTTCCGAAATATATTCAAAATCAAAAACTCGATATAATTGAGATCTTGTTTCTCCGGCTGAACCTTTTGCGATAGATAAAAATTGTCGAAACTCTAAATTTCCATCTCTTTCAAATCCTTCAGCAATATTATCGATCACTGAACCAGAAGAATCTTTTATTTGATTTTTAAATCTAAGATCGGATCTTAACTCTGTTTGAACTGCAATGAGATGAATTTCTTTTGCTAATCGTCGAGCTTCTTTCCAAATTTCTAAATCCTCAAATCGAGTTATTGTCGCCATTATTTCTATTTTAATAATTTTAAGTTTAAATTTACAAAATGTAATTCAACTTGAAACTAAAAAAACATGAAACCTGAAACAAATTTTAATTCTCTGCCTTGATCCAGTCGTATCCTTTTTCTTCTAATTCGTAAGCCAATTCTTTACCGCCAGATTTTACGATTTTTCCGTTGTAAAGAACGTGAACGAAATCAGGAACGATATAATCTAATAAACGTTGGTAGTGTGTGATCACAATAATTGCGTTTTTGTCGCTTTTTAATTTGTTTACACCATTTGCAACGATTCTTAAAGCGTCGATATCAAGACCAGAATCTGTTTCATCAAGGATGGCTAATTTTGGCTCTAACATTGCCATTTGAAAAATTTCGTTTCTTTTTTTCTCTCCTCCAGAAAAACCTTCGTTTAAAGAACGAGATAAAAATTTACGGTCAATTTCTAATAATTCAGATTTTTCACGAATTACTTTCAACATTTCGTTTGCCGGCATTTCTTCTTGTCCGTTTGCTTTACGAGTTTCGTTGATTGCAGTTTTCATGAAGTTAGTAACGCTAACTCCAGGAATTTCTACAGGATATTGAAACGAAAGAAAAACACCTTTATGTGCTCTCTCTTCAGGAGCTAAATCAGCAAGATCTTCTCCGTCAAGAATAACTTCTCCGTCCGTAACTTCATAGTTTTCGTTTCCTGCAATAACTGCAGAAAGTGTACTTTTTCCAGAACCGTTTGGTCCCATAATAGCGTGTACTTCGCCAGCTTTAACTTCTATATTAATTCCTTTCAGGATTTCTTTATCACCAATTGAGGCGTGAAGGTTTTTTATTGATAACATTGTTTTTTTATTTTATATAAATGTCAATTCTATTTTTGTTTGTTGGTTTAGGATGTTGGCATTAAAATGCGCGTGTCCTAAATATTCCATGCCTAAATAATCGGCGGTTTTTTTAAACGGAATGTAGAAACTTTCTTCGATTTCGTTATCGTGTGAATTTGATATCACACCAATTTTCTTCCCTCTAAGTTTTCTTCCGGTTTCTTTTTCAATTCGGATTAAATCTGAAAACCGATCAAAAAAGACCTTCATTATTCCGCTCATATTATACCAATATATGGGCGTTGCAAAAATGAAAGTGTCATGATTTTCGATAATTCTTTTAATCAAGGGCAAAAAATCATCTTCTATATTTTTGCTTTCGTAATCATAATACGAAATATTATAATCACTAAGATTTACTACATCAATATTGTATTCTTTTGCAATTTCATCTACAATTCTTGTTGTATTTCCGTTTTTTCTGGAAGAACCTAAAATGATGACTTTATTTTCCATCTTCCAATTATCCTACAGAACCTTCTAAAGAAATTTCTAATAATTTTTGAGCTTCAACAGCAAATTCCATTGGAAGTTTGTTCAATACATCTTTACTGAAACCATTTACAATTAAGGCAATCGCTTTTTCAGTTGGGATACCTCTTTGGTTACAATAAAAAACCTGATCTTCTCCAATTTTACTTGTAGTTGCTTCGTGCTCTATTTTTGCTGATGGATTTTTACTTTCGATATAAGGGAAAGTATGTGCTCCGCAATTGTTCCCCATTAAAAGAGAATCACATTGCGAAAAGTTTCTCGCATTCTCTGCTCTTGGGCTAATTTGCACTAAACCACGGTAACTGTTTTGTGATTTACCAGCCGAAATACCTTTAGAAATAATAGTCGATTTAGTGTTTTTACCTAAATGGATCATTTTAGTTCCCGTATCTGCTTGTTGGTAATTATTGGTAACAGCAATTGAATAAAATTCTCCTACCGAATTATCTCCTTTAAGTACACAAGAAGGATATTTCCAAGTTACAGCAGAACCTGTTTCAACTTGTGTCCAAGAAATTTTAGCGTTTGTTTCGCATAAACCTCTTTTGGTTACGAAGTTATAAACTCCACCTTTTCCTTCTTTGTTTCCTGGGAACCAGTTTTGAACGGTAGAATATTTAATTTCAGCATCGTCAAGAGCGATTAATTCAACCACAGCAGCGTGTAATTGATTTTCGTCACGACTAGGAGCAGTACATCCTTCAAGATAAGAAACGTAACTTCCTTCATCTGCAATAACAAGAGTTCTTTCGAATTGTCCTGTTCCTGCCTGATTGATTCTGAAATAAGTTGAAAGTTCCATTGGGCAACGAACGCCTTTTGGAATATAACAGAAACTTCCGTCAGAGAAAACCGCTGAGTTTAATGCTGCGTAGAAGTTGTCTTTTTGAGGTACAACAGTTCCTAAATATTTTTTTACTAATTCAGGATGTTCTTTGATAGCTTCAGAAATTGGACAGAAAATAATTCCTTTTTCTGCTAATGTTTTCTTGAAAGTTGTTGCTACAGAAACAGAATCGACAACAATATCCATAGCGACATTGTTCATCATTTTTTGCTCATCAACAGAAATTCCAAGTTTTTTGTACATCTCTAAAAGTTCCGGATCAACATCGTCCAAAGTTTTGTTAGGATCTACTTGTTTTGGAGCTGAATAATAAGAAATTGCCTGAAAATCTGGTTTTTCGTAATGTACGTTTGCCCATTCTGGCTCAATCATTTCTTTCCACGCGCGAAAAGCCTCGATGCGCCATTCGGTCATCCATTCCGGTTCTTCTTTTTTTAGCGAAATAGCTCTTACAATTTCTTCGTTTAAGCCAATAGGGAAAGTTTCAGATTCTATATTAGTATAAAATCCGTATTCATATTCTTTGGTTTCGAGTTCGATTTTTAAATCGTCTTCTGTGTATTTGCTCATTATTTTTTATTGTCTAATAGTTTTAAAGTCCAAAGTTTGAAGTCAATTTAGTCTTTATGACTTTACGACTTTCGGCTTTTGACTAAAGAGAGAATGATTCGCCGCAGCCACAAGTTCTGCTTGCATTTGGATTATTGAAAACGAATCCTTTTCCGTTTAATCCGCCAGAGAATTCTAAAATTGTTCCGGCTAAATATAGAAATGATTTTTTTTCAACTGCAATCTGTATATCATTGTCTACGAATATTTTGTCATCTTCGCCCTTTGTTTTGTCAAACTTTAAGTCATAAGACAAACCAGAGCATCCACCACTTTTTACGCCTACTCTTACGTAGTCGCTTGCGGCGTCAAAACCATCATCTGTCATCAAATCGATGATTTTCTTTTTGGCTGTATCAGAAACCTTTATCATTGTTTATGGTATTTGTTTTTAAAAGATCATTTTAATCTGCATTTAAATAGTAATCAATTTATTACATAAAATTTAAATGCCAATTTCAACGTTCAAATGAAATTGTCTGCAAAGATACGACTTAAAAACCTTTTTCCATAACGGTTCACATTATTATAACAAATGTTAAAATAGAGAGAAGTTATTTTTGCCTAAAAGTCCTTTGTTGAGTGACTTTTAGTTTACAAGGAATTTTGTTTTTGAACGAAAAGTCAGATGATTCTGTAAAATACTGGTTTACTGCGCTTTAAGTTATTGTAAATAAGCTAAAAAACCGTATTTCTACTTGTTTAGTCGAATAAAATAATGGTATTTTTGCAATAAATTGTGATGAATGATGAAGAAAAACCACACAAACGAATGGATCAGGGCACTTTTAGCAATATTCTTTATTTTTGGAATAGGTGCTACTTTTTATATATTTAGTAAAGAACTAAAAGATGAGGCAGACAAGGAGGAAGCAAGCAATAAAAAAATTAAACTTGTCAATAACAATAAGGAGTACATTGCTCAAAAAAGTATTCTTGATTCTTTAAATGTTTTGAAATTAGAATATGATGTTGCAATTTTAGAAAAAACGGCCCTTTCGCAGCAATTGGCATTTGAAAAGAAGAATGTCGAAAATTTAATGGAAATTATAAAAGCATCTGAGAATCCTTCAAATACTCAAATTCAAATTTTTAGAAAACAGCTTTCAGATATGCAGACAGCATTAGCCTTTAAAATTGCAGAAATAAAAAGTCTTAAATCTCAAAATAAAAGCTTGCTTACAGAAATTGAATCTCAGAATGTTGTAATGTATAAGCAAAAAGCAGAAAATGATACTTTAATTTTAAAGCAGAAAAAGTTAGAATCAACCATAAAAGATGCTTCAAAACTAGTTCTAAATAATTTTAAAGTGATTGCGCTTCGTGAAAAAAAATCAGGAAAAGAACAGGAAACAGACAGAGCAAAAAGTACTAATAAATTAAAAGTAAGTTTTTCGGTTAACGGAAATGCTGTTGCCAAAACAGGAAAAAAGGTGTTTTATATTCAGGTTTTAGACCAAAAAAATACTGTTTTGGGCGAAAATAAATTAATAGAATTTGGCAACGATAAAGCTTTAGTTTACAGTTTTATTGTAGCAGCAGATTTTCAGGGAAAGGCTTTAAATCTATATGGAATTTTGAATTCTGATGAAAATCCATTTAAAAAAGGAACTTACTTTGTCAACTTCTTCGACAAACAAGAAATAATGGGAAGCGCTTCAATTACTTTGGAATAAAAGTGTTTTTTTTAGCCCACGGATTTTACTGATCTAAGAGGTTTACACAGAATCATTTAATTAGCTGCGTAGCTAAAAATAAAAACACAGTGGAAATCCGTTGAATCCGTAAAATCTGTGGGCAATGTATATTTGTGAGAGAAACATTATTTTGAGAATGCCTAGCAAAAGGAATTTGGATTTCCTAGCTTTGTTTTCTTATTAGAAATTTAAGCTCATGAAACTTTACCCTATAGAATCCGGAAATTTTAAATTGGATGGCGGCGCTATGTTTGGCGTTGTTCCAAAAACTATTTGGAATAAAACCAATCCGGCGGACGAAAATAACCTTATTGATATCGCGGCGCGCTGTTTACTTATTGAAGATGGAAACCGCCTGATTTTGATTGATACCGGAATGGGAGACAAACAATCGGAGAAATTCTTTGGTTATTATTCACTTTGGGGATCACATTCTATTGATAAATCATTGGCAAAATATGGTTTTCACCGAGATGATATTACCGATGTTTTTATGACACATTTACATTTTGATCATTGCGGCGGAAGTATTCAATGGAATTCTGAAAAGACTTTTTATGAACCGGCTTTTAAAAATGCAAAATTCTGGACAAATGAAAATCACTGGAATTGGGCAACAAAACCAAATGCAAGGGAAAAAGCATCTTTCTTAACAGAAAATATTATCCCAATGCAGGAAAGCGGGCAATTGAATTTTATTGAAAGACCAGAAAGTGATTTTGGTTTCTCTAAAGAATTAGGTTTCGGAATTTTCTATGCAGATGGCCATACCGAAAAACAAATGATTCCACATATTCAATATCAGGATAAAACAATAGTTTTTTGTGCTGATTTATTGGCAACGGCGGGACATCTTCCGCTTCCGTATGTTATGGGTTACGACACAAGACCTTTATTAACAATGCCGGAAAAAGCTAAATTTTTAAATGCAGCAGCAGATCATAATCATTATTTATTTTTAGAACATGATGCGCATAATCAAATTATTACTGTTGAACATACAGAAAAAGGTGTTCGTTTAAAAGACGTTTTTACTTGTGAAGATATCTTCTAAAAACATAAAAAAATCCCATTTTCAACTTAATGAAAATGGGATTTTTTAGTATAATGGGAAGTATTATTTTATTCGACGATTACTTTTTTAGCTGAAGCTGCATCTTGATTGATTAAATATACGTAGTAGACTCCTTTTGACAAACCGCTTAAATTGATTGAATGATTTACATCGGCAGAATTTAGAGTAAATGACTTAACTAATTGCCCTAATGAATTGTAAACATTCGCTTTTTCTAAACTTACATTTTTAATATTCAATTCGCCTTTTGTTGGGTTTGGATAAATTGCTGCTTTATTAAATACAGAATCTTCAAGTCCTAATGTACAAGTTTCAGAATAAACGGTGGTACTTTCTTTAATCTTAGACCAGTTTGCATTTGCATACGCAGCATTGTCAACTTTTATACAACCAAGTTTGCTATTTTGCAAGAAGCTTGTATAAACACCAGCGGCCTTTTTACCATTTTCTGAAGGCACAACAAAATTCTCATTATTACCATTTTGAATATTTAAATACGTCAATGGATTTACGACTAAATAAATAATAGTCAAGTTTGGATTGTGAGACAAATCTAAAGTTGTTATTTGGTTAAATGCAGCATTCAAAGTTTTTAGTAAAGCATTATTGCTCAAATCTAAAGTCGTTATTTGATTGTTGTAACAATACAGTTGTTCAAGTTTTGTATTTGATACAACATTAAGTCCAGAAAGATTATTGAAGCCACAGCTTAAAAGATATAGATTTTTTAAGTTGGACACATTTAGTTCAGACAAATTGTTGAAATCAGCAAAGATGATTTCTAATTCAGGATTAGAAGATAAATCAACACTGTTTAGTTTATTATTGTCAGCAATTAAATAATGAAGATTTTTATTTTGAGACAAATCAATTGTCGAAATTTGATTATAATTAAAAGATAAATTAAATAAATCCTTGTTTGCAGAAAGATCTAAAGTCGTTAATTTATTTCCAGATAAGGCCAATTTAATTAAATGGACATTTTTGCTTACATCTACAGTACTTAGATTATTGTTGTCGCAATCTAAATAAGTTAAGCCTGTAAAAATTTCGATTCCGGTTAAATCTGTAATATTACTGTTAGAAAGATCTAAATAGGTAATTCCGTCTATGTCTGCACCTGATATTTTCCCATTTAACCCATCTGTATCAATACCTAAATCAATTAATTTTTCCTCAAAATTAGAATCTGGAATCAAAGTATATCCAGCATCAGGACAGGCATTTTGACTATAAAAAGCAGTTGCATCTTTTATTGCTGCCCAATTTGTATTTGAATAAACAGCATCATCAACTTCAATACAAGTTAAATTTGGGTTATTAATAAATTTTGAATAAGCTAATTTGAAATTTGTATTGTTGCCATTTTTTAAATTCAAATAAGTTAATTGGTTCGAATAACATACCAGTCTATTTAACACTGTACTTTTCGAAAGATCTAAACGCTCTATTTTGTTAAATTGACAATCTAATTCTTCTAAAGCTGTATTGGTAGAAACATCTAAAACTGTTAATTGATTATTTGGACAATCTAAGCTTTTAAGAGAAGTCAGATTAGTAATATTTAGATTCGTTAATAAATTTTCATAACAGTAAACTACAGTTAATAGTTTGTTTTGAGATAAATCCAAACTAGTTAACTTGTTTTTAAAGCAATCTAAATACTCTAAATCAGGATTGTGAGAAAGGTCTAAACTGGTTATGTTATTTTCATAACATTCAATTTGTTTTAGTTTTGTGTTTTTAGATACATCTAAAGTGTTTAGTTTATTAAAACCACATACAAAATATTCTAAAGACACAAAATCTTCAAGACCGGTTAAATTTGTAATAGATGCATTTGATACATCCAAAGTTTTTGCTGCAGCAATTTTTGAAGTCAATACTTGTCCGTCTATAGGACCTGAATCAAGGCCTTGAGATATTAATTTCTTTTCAAAATTACTATCCGGAATTAAAGTGTATTGTGCATAAATAGAAAAATGTGCTAAAAATAGCAGTAAAAGTAATTTTGTTTTCATAGGCTGATCTAAATGTTTTTGGTGTCACAATGATACAATAATGATTTCAGATTTTATTATGTGAAGCTGTATTAAAAAAAAATGAATAAGTAATAAATGTCTTATCAGAACGAAATTAATTTTAAAAAAACTTAATCATAATTTCATAACACAGTGTTAACAGTTAGCTTTTTGTAACAAAAAAGCATAATTTAGACCCCACTTTTAACTTTTACAATTATATTCTAGATACATGAGTCATATAAAACCTCTCAAATTATCTGCTTTTGCATTACTTGTTTTAGCAGGTTGCAGCGCTACTTTACAAGCGCAAGTTTCAACTTCTAAAGAATTTATTACAGCGCCTTTAGCGGTTGTAAAAAAAGCTCCGGTTAGTGAAAATGAATTAAAAAGATGGAGTCATCTTGATTTAATAAAAGATTCTATTCCGGGAATGAGTGTTGATAAGGCTTACGCCGAATTACTTCAGGGTAAAACAGGAAAAAAAGTTATTGTAGGAATTGTAGATTCTGGTGTTGATATTGAGCACGAAGATCTTAAAGGAATGATTTGGACTAATCCAAAAGAAATTCCAGGAAACGGAATCGACGATGATAAAAACGGATTCATTGATGATGTTCACGGATGGAACTTTCTTGGAAATGCTGTTGCCGAAAATCTTGAAATGACCCGTATCATTAAAAAGAAAGATGACGGTTCTGCAGAATACAAACAAGCTTTAGAACAATATACTAAAAAATATGAAGAAGCTTTAAAAGACAAAGAACAAGTAGATTTTTTACTTGATGTTCATGCAACAATCAAAAAAGAGCTTAATAAAAAAACATATAAAGTTGAAGATTTAGCAGCGATTACTTCTACAGATCCAAAAGTAGCAAGAAGTAAAATGATCATGACTCAAATTTTCACAAACGCAGGACCAACTTTTGATCCTGAAGCTGATTTTGAAGAATACAGAGAACAAGTTTACGATCAGTTAAACTACAACTTAAACAAAGAGTTTGACGGAAGAAAAGTGGTAGGCGATAATCCTGAAGATATTAAAAACAACCATTATGGAAATAATATTGTTTTTGGTCCGGATAAAGAAAAAGCACTTCACGGAACTCACGTTGCCGGAATCATTGCACAAGTTCGCGGTAATAATTTAGGCGGAGACGGAATTACAAATAATGTTGAAATCTTAACAGTTAGAGCAGTTCCAGACGGAGACGAATATGATAAAGATATCGCCCTTGCAATTCGTTATGCAGTTGATAATGGTGCAAAAGTGATCAATGGAAGTTTCGGAAAAAGCTTTTCTCCGCACAAGCAATGGGTTTACGATGCCATTAAATATGCAGCAAAAAAAGACGTTTTAATTGTTCATGCAGCGGGTAACGATGGTTACAATATTGACGAAACAAAAAATATTAATTATCCAAACGATTCTCAGGACAATATTAAAGAATTTGCTGATAACGTAATCACAATTGGTGCTATTAACAAACAATATGGAGAAACTGTTGTAGCAGGATTTTCAAACTTCGGAAAAATAAATGTAGACGTTTTTGCTCCGGGTGAAGAAATTTATGCAACAGTTCCAAACAACAAATACAAATACTTGCAGGGAACTTCAATGGCGTCTCCAAATGCGGCAGGTGTTGCAGCTTTGATTCGTTCTTATTATCCAAAATTAAAAGCTTCTCAGGTTAAGAAAATTTTAATGGATTCTGGTGTTGCACTTCCTGCAAAAGTAGTTCTTGGTGAAAACGAAAATCCAAATGAAAAACCAGTTGCAGTTTCTTCTGCAGAATCATCAAAAACAGCAAAAATGGTAAATGCTTACAACGCTTTATTAATGGCTGAAAAAATGTCGAAGAAATAAACAATATATAGAATACTAATCCAATGGAAGAGCCGCAGCTCTTCCATTTTCATTATTAAATTAACATGCGAAAAATTATTTTACTTTCTTTTTTGAGCTTAGGTTTAAACGCTTCTTTTGCCCAAAGTACCCCATATTGGCAGCAGCATGCCGACTATAAAATGGAGGTTTCAATGGATGTAAAAAACTATCAGTATAAAGGGAAACAAGAATTGGTTTATACCAATAATTCTCCTGATACATTAAGAAAAGTGTTTTATCATTTATTCCCAAATGCTTTTCAGCCGGGAAGTGAAATGGACGCTCGTCTTCATTTTATCAAAGATCCTGACGGAAGAATGGTAAATAAAGTAAAAACTGCTGACGGAAAAGAAGTAAAACAAAGCCGTATTGAATCTTTGAAACTTAATGAAATTGGGTATTTAAAAATTTCTGATTTCAAACAAGACGGAATTTCAGCGCAGACAAGAGTTTCAGGAACTATTTTAGAAGTGATTTTACCTAAACCAATTTTGCCAAATTCAAAAACCACTTTCACTTTAGGTTTTGATGGTCAGGTTCCGGTACAAATTCGTCGTTCTGGAAGAAATAATTCTGAAGGTGTTGAACTTTCAATGTCACAATGGTACCCAAAATTAGCCGAATTTGATTTTGAAGGATGGCACGCAGATCCGTACATCGCAAGAGAATTTCACGGTGTTTGGGGTAATTTTGATGTAAAGATTACAATCGATAAAGACTATACCATAGGAGGTTCTGGATATTTACAAGATAAAAACACAATTGGTCATGGTTATGAAGATGCTGGTGTAACAGTTGTTTATCCTAAAAAAGCAAAAACATTAACATGGCATTTTATTGCGCCAAACGTTCACGATTTTACCTGGGCAGCTGATAAAGAATACACACATGATATTGTAAAAGGACCAAATGATGTTGATTTGCATTTCTTCTACAAAAACAATGAAAAAACAACTGCAAACTGGAAACAGTTAGAACCTTTAATGGTAAAAGTAATGGATTATTACAATCATAGAGTTGGAGCATATCCGTACAAACAATATTCATTTATTCAGGGCGGCGACGGCGGAATGGAATATGCAATGTGTACTTTGATGTTAGGAAACGGAACTCTTGAAGGAATTCTTGGAACTGCAACTCACGAATTAGGACACTCTTGGTTCCAGCATATTTTGGCTTCAAACGAATCAAAACACCCTTGGATGGATGAAGGTTTTACAACTTACATCGAAGACAGTGCTTTGAATGAATTAAAAGGAGATAAAAAAGAAGCAAATCCGTTTAAAGGAACTTATGCTGCTTATTATAGTTTAGTTAATTCTGGAAAAGAACAGCCACAGACAACACACGGAGATCGTTACGATGAAAACCGTCCTTACAGTATTTCATCTTATGTAAAAGGATGTATCTTTTTAGCACAATTAGAATATGTAATTGGGAAAGAAAGCCTGGACGCTACTTTAAAAAGATATTTCAACGACTTTAAATTCAAACATCCAACTCCAAATGATATCAAAAGAACTGCAGAAAGAGTTTCTGGAGCAGAGTTAGATTGGTATTTAATTGACTGGGCGCAAACTGCTAATACAATTGATTATGGAATTAAAGATGTTGCTGATAATTCAGGAAAAACAACAATTACTTTAGAAAGAATTGGAAGAATGCCAATGCCAATCGATCTAAAAGTGGATTATACAGACGGAACTTCTGAAAACTTCTACATTCCGTTAAGAATGATGAATTTCATTAAACCAAATCCAAACCCGAATGAGAAAAGAACAGTTGTAGAGGATTGGGCTTGGGCAATGTCAAACTACAGTTTTACAATTGACAAGAGCAAAACAGCAATCAAAAAAATTACAATTGATCCAAGCGGATTAATGGCTGATGTAAAACCTGCAAATAATGTTTTTGAAGTGAAATAATTTACTTTATAAAATAATAAAAGCCCTTAAAATTAATTTTTTAAGGGCTTCTTTATTTAATTCAAACCATGTGTTAAACGGAAACAAAACAGGATCAATAATATTTGAAACATAAAAGCTTCAGAATATTTTTTACTCAATACTTGTATGAAAAATTGTATTTTTGTTATTGCGAATAAAATACAGATCATAAAGAAACTATTTAAAATTGTTTCTTACCGAAACAATGTGTTTTTTACCAAAAACTATTTTGCAAAAAGAATTTTAAATATCTTTGAATTATGAGCACACTAACAAAACCAAATCATATAGGGCGAAAAATAAGCCGTATTCGTGAACTTCGCGATATGAAGCAGGAAGCTTTGGCACAAGCTTTAGGCACGAGCCAGCAGACTGTTTCAGCTATTGAAAACAGCGAAACAATTGATGATGAAAAACTTCAGGCAATTGCCGAAATATTAGGCGTAACTGTTGAAGGAATTAAAAATTTCTCTGAAGAAGCGGTTTTAAATATTATTGGAAATACATTAAATGACGGAAGTGTTATTAATGGAAATGCATATCACTGCAATTTTAATCCTCTTGATAAAGTTGTGGAACTTTATGAGCGTTTGGTTCAGTCTGAAAAAGAAAAAGTTGAATATTTAGAGAAATTATTGAAGGGAAAATAATTCACAAAATTAAAATAAGAAGAGGATATGTTTTTGCATATCCTCTTTTTTTTCAAATTCATACTGTTTTTACTTCCGAAATAATATCAGATTGCTTTTTCTTAAACGGAAACATCTTTCTGTAACTTAAAACTCTCCACAACCACTCAACCGGGCCATAATTGAATTTTGAAAGCCACCATTTACTTATAAAAAGCTGAATTGTAAAGACAAAAATGGCTAAGAAAAAGTAAAACCAATACGGCAGCGTATTGTAAATTTTGAAACCAATCCCGGAGAAAAGAAAACACGCAATAATATTTTGCATCAAATAATTGGTCAGTGTCATTTTACCGCTCACTTTAAAATAGCTGAAAATTGTTTTCAGTTTTCCGTTAGTATACAACAAACAAATTCCAGATGCAATGCATATCATTGTATTTATTATGATCCAAAAAACGGGATGAAAAACAGGGAAAGTTACTTTCTGCTTAATTGCAATTTCAAAAAGAACACCTGCAATTATTGCTAAAATCAATGTTATCAAAAAAGTTCTTTTTAATAGTTTTTTAAATTCAGGTAAACGATTAAAAAAGTTAATTTTTTGAGCATAAAAACCCAAAAGCATAAGCGCAAACATTACAACATGAACCGTAACGGCATAAACGAGATTAATCATTTCCTGATAATAAGTTCCCAGTAAATTAAATTGGAATACATCAAGCCAATTATCAGAATAAAATAATTTTAAATATTTAGCAGTAGATTGTACATCTGGCAATGTTTGTTTTACCGAATTAATATAAGCAGTAAGAAACGGAACAGATAAAAGAAGAATTCCAGATGTTATTAAAATTGTTTTGGGAGAGCTTCTGTAAAAGAACAAAAGCAGCAACCCTAAAAAAGCATAATCTTTTAAGATATCACCAAGCCAAAAAGCAGAATTTATAAAAGCAAAAACAAACAGAATAAACATCCTCCAGCAAAAAAAGGAAACGGGATTTTTACCTTTTTCGGCAACATTATTAATAAGAACGGCAAATCCGTAACCAAATAAAATGCTTAAAAGAGTCCAGGATTTAGCAGAAAAAAAGTAGAGATTGAAATAGCTGATAATATCAGAAAAAATGCCTTTTTTCATGATAAAACGCTCTAATCCGATGTATCGGAAATCGACATAATTTCCTATTGCAACTCCTAATAAAGCCCATCCCCGTAAAATATCTACAATAGCGGTTCTTTTATCTTCCTGAATGGGCTGAAATGAATTTGTCATAAATTAAAATGGTTTTTTGGGGTATAAATATTTTTGGTTTAATGTATTCAAATGTAAGAAAATAATCAGCAAATAAATTTTTATAACATTATGTGAAATCAAAATAAGGCATAAAAAAATCTCGTTTAAAATTCATTTCTGAAAATTAAACGAGACTTATTTTATTTTTATTTATGGTCTTAACTCAAATGTTCAATCATATCTTTAGTCATGGACTCTAAATCAAATTTATGATTCCATTTCCAGTCTTCTCTTGCAGAAGAATCATCAATACTTGCCGGCCAGCTGTCCGCAATTTTTTGACGGAAATCTGGATTATAAGTAATTTCAAATTCAGGAATATGTTTTTTGATTTCGGCAGCAATTTCAGTTGGAGTAAAACTCATTGCCGCTAAATTGTATGAAGAATGTATTTTAATTTCTTCTGCCGGAGCTTTCATGATATTGATAGTTGCTTCAATCGCATCATCCATATACATCATCGGCATTTTTGTTTCAGATGATAAAAAGCACTCGTATTTTTTATCGGCAATAGCCTTATAAAAAATATCAACCGCATAATCTGTAGTTCCGCCGCCCGGTGGAGTAGACCAGCTTATTAAACCCGGATAACGAATACTGCGAACATCAACACCATAAATATTATGATAATATTCGCACCATCTTTCACCCGCTTGTTTGCTAATTCCGTAAACCGTTGAAGGTTCCATAATCGTATATTGCGGTGTATTTTCTTTTGGAGTTGTCGGTCCAAAAACAGCAATACTTGAAGGCCAGAAAATCTTTTGAATTTTTTTAGCTTTCGCCAGATTCAAAACATGAAAAAGCGAATTCATATTCAAATCCCATGCAAAAGCCGGATTTTTTTCTGCCGTTGCAGATAAAAGCGCAGCCATCAAATAAACATCAGTAATTTTATGTACTTCTACTAAATGTTCAATTTGATTAAAATCTAAAGCATTAACCACTTCAAAAGGTCCTGAATTAACAACATCAGTATTTAATTTTCGAATATCAGAAGCGATCACATTTTCGGTTCCGTATAATTTACGCAGTTTTTGCGTCAGTTCAGTTCCAATCTGACCGCAGGCGCCAATGATTAATATTTTTGGATTCATTTGTTTAGATTTAGTGTTGCAAATATAACGTTTTCGCAAATATCAACGTTTTTTCAAACATTAAATTATAAAATTAACAATGATAAAGATCGTTTTTTAGATTATTCACTATTCAAAAACGTTAAATGATATGAGGTTTAGCCACAGATTACACAGATTAAAATGATTTTTTTAATTAATTTGAAGAAAATAATCCATTAAATCAGTGAAATCTGTGGCAAAAAAATAACCTTGATTTATAGAATCTTTAGTAAAAAACACAATTCGTAATTGTAAATTTACTTCGTAACTTTGCACCCTAACATTTTATCAAATGAAATATAAAATAGCGTTGTTTTTACTCTTGATTTTTGTACTTCAATCATGTCAAAATGAGAATGAAAAACGTCTTGCCGAAAATGCTAAAGAAGCTAAAAAGAACGAAAAAATCTTTAACAATATCAATAAAGCCTGGATTTTTATAGACGAACCAATAAACGAGGTTTCAGAACAAAATGTAAAAGGCTGGACAGAGTGGCGTGATTTCCTAAAAGAAATAGGAGACAAGCCGAGAAAAACTATTGGCGCTTTTCAAAAAAAATCAACAGCGATTTCTAAAAAAGCGATAGCTTTAAATAATAATATTCCATCACAATTTAATCAGCCGCAAATAAAAGCAAGGATCGCTATTTTGATTACTAAAGTCAAAATGATGGATTTATTTATTCATTTAAATCAAATTCCAGATGATAAAGTTGCTTTTTTAATTGGCGAAATAAATAAGGAGTTAGTTTCGTTAGAAAGACAAATGGATAAAATTGTCGAAAAAGCAAAAATTCCAAAAGAAGAAGGAGAAGCTGATTTCCTTAAAATGTTAGACACAACCCGCGCAATCCCGAATTCTGCGCCTCCAATAGATCAAAATTTACCAAGAGTTGAGTAAAAACGCCTTATATACGATATACGACAATTTGCCAAAAGCGCAGCAAATTGCAGCCAATTTACTGGAAGGAAATCAGATAAAAATGCACCTTCAGGGTTTGCTGGGATCCGCAGTTTCCTTTGTAATACGCTCTGTTTTTAAGAAAACAGAACTGCCTTTTTTGATTGTTTTAGACAACAAAGAAGAAGCCGCATATTACCTAAACGATCTGGAGCAGATGATTGGCGAGCAGGATGTTTTGTTTTATCCTGCTTCATTTCGTCGTCCGTATCAAGTTGATGAAACAGACAATGCGAATGTTTTGCTTCGTGCTGAGGTTTTAAACCGAATTAATTCCCGAAAAAAACCGGCGATAATTGTTACGTATCCCGAAGCACTTTTTGAAAAAGTCGTTACACGTCAGCAATTAGATAAAAACACTTTAAAAGTAGCGCTTAACGATAAAATTTCGATTGATTTTATCAATGAAGTTTTGTTTGAATACGAGTTTAAAAGAGTTGATTTTATTACAGAACCCGGAGAATTTTCGGTTCGTGGGGGAATTGTCGATGTCTTTTCTTTTTCAAACGATCATCCGTATAGAATTGAATTTTTTGGAAATGAAGTGGACAGCATCAGAAGTTTTGATGTAGAGACGCAATTATCTGTAGAAACGCATAAAAAAATCACGATTATCCCGAATGTTGAAAACAAGATATTTCAGGAAAACCGCGAAAGCTTTTTAGATTATATTGCCGAGAAAACAGTACTGTTTATTCAAAATACTGACGGTCTTTTTAGTCAGTTAGACAAGCAATTTGCAAGGGCAGAAGAAGCTTTTGGAAAACTTTCGAAAGAAATAAAACATGCCGAACCGGAGCAATTATTTTTAAATCAAAGTTCGTTTATAAAACGCGCCTTAGATTTTTCGATTGTTGAATTGGCTTCAAAACCAATTTTCAAAACCACTAAAAAATTCGAATTTCATATTCAGCCTCAGCCATCTTTCAACAAACAATTTGATTTGTTATTGAATAATTTGAGCGACAATCATTTTAACGGATATAAAAATTATTTGTTCTGTTCGAATGAAACGCAGGCAAAACGTTTTCATGATATTTTTGAATCTTTAGATGAAGCTAATTCAGAGAATATCAGAAAACAGTATAATACCATTGTATTGCCTTTGTACCAAGGTTTTATTGATGAAGAAAATCAAATAACAGCTTATACAGATCACCAGATTTTTGAGCGTTATCATAAATTCAACATCAAAAACGGCTATTCTAAAAAGCAGAATATTACCTTAAAAGAATTAACCGCACTTTCGGTTGGTGATTATGTAACGCATATCGATCACGGAATTGGAAAGTTTGGCGGATTACAGAAAATTCAGGTAGAAGGCAAAACGCAGGAAGCTATTAAATTAGTTTATGCTGATAATGATATTGTTTATGTAAGCATTCACTCGCTTCATAAAATCTCTAAATACAACGGAAAAGACGGAACACCGCCGAAAATTTATAAATTAGGATCGAACGCCTGGAAGGTTTTAAAACAAAAAACCAAAGCGCGTGTCAAACATATTGCATTCAATTTAATTCAGTTGTATGCAAAACGTCGTTTGGAAAAAGGTTTTCAATTTGCGCCGGATAGTTACCTTCAAAACGAATTAGAAAGTTCGTTTATTTATGAAGACACACCGGATCAAACCAAATCGACACAAGAAGTAAAAGCCGATATGGAAAGCGATCGCCCAATGGATCGTTTGGTTTGTGGCGATGTTGGTTTCGGAAAAACGGAGGTTGCCATTCGTGCTGCTTTTAAGGCGGTTGACAATAGCAAACAAGTTGCAGTTTTGGTTCCGACGACGATTTTGGCGTATCAGCATTACAGAACTTTTTCGGAGCGTTTGAAAGATATGCCGGTTACAATTGGTTACTTAAACCGATTTAGAACTGCGAAACAAAAAACGCAGACGTTAAAAGATTTAGCCGAGGGAAAACTTGATATCGTAATTGGAACACATCAATTAGTAAATAAAAATGTAGTTTTTAAGGACTTAGGTTTATTGATTGTTGATGAGGAACAAAAGTTTGGAGTTAACGTAAAAGATAAACTCAAAACCATTGCAGCCAATGTTGATACATTGACCTTAACGGCAACGCCAATTCCGAGAACGCTTCAGTTTTCGTTAATGGCTGCTCGAGATTTATCGGTAATTACAACGCCTCCGCCAAACCGATATCCTATTGAAACGAATGTGGTTGGTTTTAATGAAGAAATTATTCGTGATGCGATTTCGTATGAAATTCAGCGAAACGGACAAGTTTTCTTTATCAATAACCGAATCGAAAATATAAAAGAAGTTGCCGGAATGATTCAGCGTTTGGTTCCAAATGCAAGAGTCGGAATTGGTCATGGACAAATGGACGGCGCCAAATTAGAGGATTTGATGTTAGGTTTCATGAACGGAGATTTTGACGTTTTGGTTGCTACAACGATTATTGAAAGTGGTCTTGATGTGCCAAATGCCAATACGATTTTCATTAACAACGCTAACAATTTCGGATTGTCTGATTTACACCAAATGCGTGGCCGTGTCGGACGAAGCAATAAAAAAGCATTCTGTTATTTCATTTGTCCGCCGTATTCTTCAATGACCGAAGATGCCAGAAAACGTATTCAGGCTTTAGAACAATTCAGCGAATTGGGAAGCGGTTTTAACATTGCGATGAAAGATCTTGAAATTCGTGGTGCTGGAGATTTATTAGGAGGAGAACAAAGCGGTTTCATCAACGAAATTGGTTTTGATACGTACCAAAAAATCATGAACGAAGCGATTGAAGAATTGAAGGAAAACGAATTCAAGGATTTATATCCGGAAGAAAATAATATCGACACAAAAGAATACGTAAAAGACATTCAAATCGATGCCGATTTTGAGCTTTTATTCCCAGATGAATATATCAATAACGTTTCGGAACGTTTGGTTTTATATAACGAATTAGGTGCGATAAAAGATGAAGCTGGTTTACAGGAATTCGAAAGAAAACTGATTGACCGTTTCGGACCTTTGCCAAAACAAGCTATTTCATTGTTAAACAGCATCAGAATAAAATGGATTGCAACGAAAGTGGGAATCGAGAAATTAGTTTTGAAACAAGGAAAAATGATTGGTTATTTCGTTTCAGATCAGCAATCAGATTATTATCAATCGGTGAAGTTTAGAAATGTTTTAAATTTTGTTCAGAAGCATAGTAATCTTTGCAAAATGAAAGAAAAACAAACTGTGAATGGGTTACGTTTGTTATTGACTTTTGAGAATGTGAAGTCGATTAAACGGGCTCTTGAATTAATGGAGTTGTTTGAGGAGTAAGGTCATTAATTTTTTTTAAAATAATAAAACCGATATATTTCTTTATATCGGTTTTATCGTTTATGTTAACTATGGTTTTTCTCCATTTAAACTATTACTAATATTATTAAATGCTTCTTCAATGTTTTTAATATTGGCATTTTCTTTATGAAACATTAAAGAGGTATAAAGCCTTATCGTTTCATTATCAGAATTAAATTCAATAATATGATTAAGCTTTGTGATATAATCAGTCATAGAACTTTTAGTATACCATCTGTCAAAAGCAGAAAATCTTTGAAAGGCTTTTTTATCATTATCATCACAAACGTAAATCAATGCATCTTGAATACTTTCAAAAAAAGCGGTTATAATGTTTTTGATTGTTTCTGAAACCAATACATCAAATGGTGCTGGCTGAGCACTAATTTTGTCTATGGTTATTTGATAAATATTTCCGAGCTTTACGTTATCACTCACACAGGACGCTAATGTAAAATCTTCGTAAAAAGCAATTCTGTATTCAATTTGTCTTTTTGTGAAAAAACTATAATAACCAGAATCAGAATTAAAAGTATAATTATATGGTTTTAACAAGTTTGATACCTTTTGAAGTTAAGGTTTCGGCAGAAGTTTTTCCTTGTAAAAAAGAACGTACAGCAATTTTATCTTCTCTCATTTTGATAATTGCTTCTTTAATAACTTCTTTATTTACTGCTGTAGATTTCATATCGCAAAGTAACAGATTTAAGTTGGATATTGCAAAATTTGTAGTATTATTTTTATTATTTTGTTTTAATGTATTGATTGTTAAAATGTTTTTGGTATCAGATTTTTTTCTGCTATAAATTCGTGACAAAAAATAAAAAATGACGTATGAGATTATCATACGCCATTTAGTTTTAATCTAAAAAGAATTATTTAACGATCAGTTTTTTAGTCACTTTAAAATCTTTAGAAACAATATTTACAATATAAATTCCCGAAGCTAAACGATGATCGATTTTTCCGGAAGTTGAAAGTCTTTCAGATAAAACCGTTCTTCCGTTCATATCTGAAACAGAAATTGCAGCAGAATCTCCGTTTTCTAATTCTGGTAATAAAACATGAAATTCATTATTCGTTGCCGGATTTGGATAAATACCAATTACTTTTTCAGTTTCTGAAACTTCATTAATTGTTACGGCAGATTTTCCTGTTCCAACTGTTGTTGGCTCTAATTGCCATTGTGCGCTGTACCAACCGTCTTGCGAATTTCCGTATTGTGCAGAACCTGTTTGGTTTTCAACATGAATAATATTTCCAGTCTGCCATCTGTTTCTTAAGCGAACCCAAGTTCCGTCGATATAATCGCTAGACCATTGCGCGCTCCAGAAAGTAGTATCTGTTATATTAGATTGAACTGTTCCGGTTTGGCTTTCAATATTCATTAATTCACCAGTTGCCACATTTTTAAGAACGAAATAAGTAGCGTCAATTGCAATTTTCTGCCATTTATAGCTGTTGCCAGAAACTGTAGTTCCGTAACCAACATTTGCTCCGGCATCAGATAAATAGGCGCCTGTCCATCTGTTTTTAATAGTGTAATAATTTCCTCCTGTTGAAGTTGAAACGGTTACTGTGCATGTACTTGTTTTGTTTGCGTCAACAGTTGTAACCGTAATAGTTGCTGTTCCGTTTGCAACAGCCGTAATCAAACCTGAACTATTTACAGTTGCTACAGCTGTATTGCTTGAACTATAATTTACAGATTTGTTTGTAGCATTTGCAGGAAGAATTGTTGGCGTTAATTGCTGTGTTCCTCCAACAGATAATGATACAGAACTCGGACTCAAACTCACACTTGTAACCGCAACATTTGATGCATTTACCGTAACGGCACAAGTCGCTGTTTTTGCCCCTTCCTGAGTTGTAACCGTAATTGTTGCAGAACCTGCAGCGACAGCAGTTATCAATCCTGAACTGTTTATCGTTGCAACAGCAGTATTACTTGAACTATAAGTTACTGCTTTATTCGTTGCATTTGAAGGATTAACAGTTGGAGTTAATTGTTGCGTTGCGCCAACCAATAATGTTGAAGATGTTGGTGATAAAGTTACGCTTGTAACCGCAACAACAGTTCCCGGATTTGAATCGTACCAAGTCGTATTCATGTACCAGCCTGTTTTGTTTCGGCTTAAATCGGCAGTTTGGTTTGTTCCGTCGTTAAAAATTAAATTAGTTGACGTTACATTTGTAAATGTGTAGCTGTACCATCCATTTCCGGCATCGGTCATGTTTACGCCCGGCCAGTTTACAGCTGCTAAAACTCCTGTTGGGAGAGCATTCCAGTAATAAATTTTAATTCCTGTTCCCCAGTTTGATGGTTTATAGAAATACACTGTAAAATTAGTATTCGGATTTACAGTAATTGTCGCCGAAGCTGTTTTATTTCCGTCTTGCGTAGTAGCTGTAATAGTAGCTGTTCCTGCAGAAACTGCTGTTACAAGTCCGATTGAATTTACGGTTGCAATTCCAGTATTACTTGATGACCAAGTAACAGTTTTATTAGTTGCATTTGCTGGTGAAATTGTCGCTGAAAGCTGCTGTGTATTTCCGGCATACAAACTTGCTGTAGTTGGCGAAACGGCTATAGAAGAAACAGGAATTGCAGCGACAGTTATAGCTGAAGTTGCTGTTTTATTTCCATCAACTGTTTTTACCGTAATAGTTGTTGTTCCTGCTGCAACGGCTGTAACTAAACCAGAAGCATTTACAGTTGCAACAGCTGTATTACTTGATGTCCATGTTAAGTTTTGATTTGTTGCATTTGCCGGAGCAATTGTTGCGTTTAATAGTTGTGTAGATCCTAAACCAACAGTTACCGTTGTTGGACTTACAGAAACTCCTGTAACGGCTACAACTGGAGCATTTGTATTGGTTAAAACCAAATATTCATAAGCAGAAAATGTTCTTGTTGCACCTGTGGTTAAAGTTACCGAAGCGTTGTTGTTATATGGATTTACGTAAGTTCCTGCTAAAGCCGCCGGAATTACATACGATTTTGAAGCATTTCTCAAATTCGACATTACAATAACTTTTTCTGAACCTAATGTTTTAGTGAAAATACTAATATCATCATTTGCATACGTGGTTAAATCTCCACGTCTAATGGCAGCACTTGTAGTTCTAAAGTTTAGGATTTTTGCGAAATCTGCAGCAGCGGTTGGATTTTGAGACCAGTTGAATTTAAAGTTTGTCCAAGGCCAGTCTGTTTTTGGTTCGTAGTCGATTTCCTGTCCGCTCATTAAAAAAGGAACACCTTTCATATAAGCCGAAACTAAGAAATTAGCAACGATTCCGTTATGACTTTTGAATGGAATAATTGGTCTTCTTACGCCATCATCATTGGTATAAGTATCATGATTACCAGTATATCTAACGATTTGCTGGTTTCCAGTCGCTTTAGCATATTCATAAGTGGACTGGTCCTGAAGTCTTTGAGAAACAGGGCCTCCATTAGCAATGTCATATAAACCGCTGTGAAACCATCTGTCACCATAATTCATGTCAAAACCAACCTGAAAGTTCTCTTGTCTGTCTCCTTCGGCTAACATTAATAAATTATGAGAAGAAATTCCTCTAAGATTTGAATTCACTTCAGACCAAAAATCTAAAGGAGGATTATTAGCATAATCGCAGCGGTATCCATCAATGTTGGCAGCGAAAATCCAATAGCGCATTGCATCTTTGATAGCTGCTCGTGTAGCTGAATTATTAAGATCAAGCGCCGCAATATCAGAGAAGTTTCCTAATTGCTGAATTGTTGTTCCGGTTCGCTTATAATATTCTGGATGCGAAACTGTCCAGACATTATCCCATGAAGTTCCGTTGATGGCAATATCTAAAATAACGGCCATTCCGCGGCTGTGAGCGCCATCGACTAGAGTTCTTAAATCCGCAAGTGAACCATATTCTGATCCTACGGCTTTAAAATCTTTAATACAATAAGGCGAAGCCGAACTTCGGGAATCTGTACCGTGCGGATAAATTGGCATTAAATAAATAACATTGGTGCCGAGTGCTTTTATATTGTCTAATCGGGCGGTTACTCCGGCTAAATTTCCGTTGGCACTAAACGGACGTATGTGAACCTGATACATGTTTACATCTCGTGTATCGGGTACGCCTGCAAATGGAGTTCCGTATTGAGGCGGATCTTGTGCATAAACTGAACTTGCAAATAATAATAGAAAACAGACTAGTGTTTTCGTAATATGAAATAATCTAGTGGTAATTTTGATTTTCATAGTAGTAGTTTTTTTGCATGCTTGTCAGCATTTCTTAACTAAAATTCATTCTCACTCGCATTGTTTTTAAATTTGACAAACATTTTGTGGTTAATAGTTTTTAAGTAGTAAAGTTGTTTTTTGCTCAGAAATGAGCATAAGTTTTTTCGCCACGAATTGCACGAATTAACACAAATTTTAATCTGCGTTCTTAATTCGTGATAATTCGTGCAATTCGTGGCAAAAAAAACTCAGTAATCTATAACTTTTTCAATCCCTTTAATTCTTCAGCATTTGCTTCTTTTATGCTGATGGCAGTACCTCCGCCCGGAGCTAAATACTGCTTTAATTTGCTTTTTGAGTTTACAACAACTTTGGTAACGGTATACTTTTGTGGATTTTGATTCCAATTAGCTTCTTTGGCATCAGCATAAATAGTGGCGATGAAATTTTTTCCTGCAGGTAAATAATCAAATGAAATGTTTGCTGTTCTTGCATTTTCATCTGTAATTCCGCCAATAAACCACTCATTTTTGCCTTTTGCTTTACGTGCAATTGTAATATAATCTCCAGGTTCAGCTTCAAGAATATAGCTGTTATCCCAATCTACAGCTACGTCTTTAATGAACTGAAACGCATCTGGAAAACGCTCATAATTTCCCGGAATATCAGCAGCCATTTGCAACGGACTGTACATGGTTACATAATAAGCCAATTGTTTTACCAAAGTGGTATTTACTCGTTGCGAACTTCCAGTTCCGTAATACGAAAGATCTGTTTGAAAAATTCCCGGCGTATAATCCATTGGGCCTCCCATTAAACGGGTAAATGGTAAAATTGTAGTATGATCTGGAGCTAATCCTCCCATTGATTCAAACTCGGTGCCGCGCGCTGACTCCTGAGCGATCCAGTTTGGAAAAGTTCTGTTTAAACCTGTCGGGCGAACTGCTTCGTGGCTGTCAATCATAATTTTATAATCAGCGGCACGTTTTGCAACGTTAATGTAATGGTTCACCATCCATTGTCCGTCATGATGTTCGCCACGCGGAATAATTTTCCCTACATAACCAGTTTTTACAGCGTCATAACCATTGTCGTTCATAAATTGAAAAGCACGATCTAAACGACGTTCGTAATTGGTTGCAGATCCTGATGTTTCGTGGTGCATGATAATTTTTACCCCTTTTGAGGCAGCATATTCATGAACCGCTTTTACATCAAAATCCGGATATGCTGTTACATAATCAAAAACTTCTTCTTTCCAGTTGTTGATCCAGTCTTCCCAGCCAATGTTCCAGCCTTCGATAAGGATGGCATCGAAACCATTTTTAGAGGCAAAATCAATATATTCTTTTGCACGTTCTGTTGTGGCTCCGTGTTTTCCGTTTGGAGTAAGTTTTGTAAAATCATCTGTTAATTTCACATTGTTTTCTTTTCCAAAAGCCCAGGTACTTCTTCCTGCTACAAAATATTCCCACCAAATCCCGATGAATTTTACCGGTTTAATCCACGAAACATCTTTATAACTTGTTGGTTCGTTAAGATTCAGAATTAATTTTGAAGCTAAAATATCTGTTGCTTTATCGCTTACTACAATGGTTCTCCAAGGCGATTGTGCATCAGTCTGCATATAACCTTTTGCTCCAACTGCATCTGGCGCTAAATGACTAATCATTTTGTTGTTTACAGCATCAACTTCAAGATACATTGCCGGATAATTGATTAATCCTGCTTCGTGAATGTTGATGTATAAACCATCATCTGATTTCATCATTGACGGCGTTTGTACTGCTAATTCTTTTATTGGCCACTGCGAATTGATTTCGATAGTAGCTTTTTTCATCAGTGAAGGAATCTCTGAAATTTTTGATGTTGTATACGCATATTCGTTGGTATCATAATCTCCCGGAATCCAGAAAATTTTATGATTTCCAGCCAAATTAAACTGTGAACGTTCTTCTTTTATTACAAAATAGCTTAGATCATTTTGTTTTGGAAATTCATATCTAAACCCCAATCCGTCGTTGAATAAACGGAAACGAATACGAATAAATCTATTGTTGTTTTTTGCTTGAGCTAATGTGACAACCAATTCGTTGTAATGATTACGAATTGTTTTTTCTTCACCTAAAACCGGATTCCAATTTTCATCAACAGAAGATTGTGCTGTGTTTGTAATGGTAAAACCATCCAAAAACGAAGGCATATTTTGAAGTTCTAAACCCAAAGAACTTGGTTTTATAACTGCTTTTTGTTTGTATGATAATTGGTAAGACGGAATTCCGCCTTCTTTTAATTCAAATTTTAAAGAAAGATTTTTGTCTGGCGAAGTTATTTCTTGTGCGTGAAGCCATAACGTGCTTACGAATACAAAAAATAAAATCGCTGTTTTTTTGCTCAAACGAATTTGAAGCAATGATTTTTGGGATTGAAAATTCATGTTATTTAGTTTTTGGCAAATCTAATTTTATTTAAAGATGCTTTTTCGAATTAATTTTTCAATACTATATATTGAAAAGGCTGTAATGTTATTTCTGCACCAACAGTAACGGCTGCTCCGGTAAAAGCGTCTTTCCAGTTTCCTTTTAAAGTCGACGGAACAAGATGTTTTACTGTTGCATCTGTTAAATTAGAAAGTACAAAAACTTTTTCGGAATCTTTTATCATTGTAAATGCACTTACTGAATTGGTGCTGTATCCTGTAAAAGTTCCTGTTTTAATAGCGTTGCTTGTATTTCTAAAGGCAATGATTTTTTTGTATTCGGCAAGCATTTCATTATCTGCGGTTGACCAGTCGATTGGCGTTTTTGCGAAGTAATTCAATCTTTGCGCATATCCAATTTCTTGTCCGTTATAAATCATTGGAACAGATTTTAAATAAGCAGCTACAACAAAAGCAGCAATTGATCCTTTTTTACCTCCAAAAAGTTCTAATGGAGTTCCGTCGGTAAGGTTTACGTCGTGATTGCTTGTATATCTAACAACTCTGTTTTCCAGATTATAATTGTTAGCATATTCTGTTGCATTCGAATCCTGAATTCTAGTTGCTGGTTTGTTTTCTTTGAAAAGTTTTTCTAAAGTACTGAAGAAATTAAATCCAAATGTATAATCAAAACCAGAAGCAAAGTGGTTATATTTTGAACCTTCGGCAAGCATTAAAATAGATTGATTTTTTTTGATTTTTCTCAATTTTGTAATGGCATCTGCCCAGAAATTATTCGGTACAAAATCAGCATAATCACATCTAAAACCGTCTATGTTTGCGTTGTAAACCCAGTAAGACATAGCATCAATCATGGCGTCTTTCATTTCGGTATTTTCAAAATTTAACTGCGCTACATCATTATAATTTGTTCCCGGCGGAATTATAATGTTTCCGGCAGCATCTTGCTGGTACCAGTTTTTATGCTGTGTAATCCATGCATTGTCCCAAGCAGTATGATTGGCAACCCAGTCTAAAACAACAGCCATGTTTTTTTTGTGTGCTTCTTCAACTAATGTTTGAAGATCTTGTAAAGTTCCAAAATCCGGATTTACGGCTTTATAGTCTTTTACAGCGTAAGGAGAACCTAATTCGCCAGAAGCTCTTTCTTTTCCAACAGGGAAAACAGGCATTAAATAAATAACATTTGCTCCTAGTTCCTGAATTTGAGAAAGTCTGTCCTGAACTCCTTTTAGAGTTCCGGCCTGACTAAAGGCACGAATGTTTACCTGATAAATTATTGCATCTTCTTTTTTTGGCATTTTTTCAAATGGAGCGCCATATTGTGTATATGGAGATTCGGGAGTTTTATCTGAATCATCGTCAGAAGAACTGCACGAAACAAATGCTACCGCCAACAGTAATGCGTAAACAAATTTTATATTAAATTTCATAATTTTTATATTTTAAATGATTGAGAAGTAACCTGCCTTTCGAAGTAAAAAGACAGGTAAACTCAAACCAAACTA
Organism: Flavobacterium sp. FG68; assembly: GCF_057808895.1. Lineage (NCBI taxonomy): Bacteria > Pseudomonadati > Bacteroidota > Flavobacteriia > Flavobacteriales > Flavobacteriaceae > Flavobacterium > Flavobacterium sp. FG68. The sequence continues at coordinate 136,575 of NZ_JBMDIY010000007.1, read as the reverse complement.
AACTTAATTTTTGTTATTTTTTAACGATAGAAGTTATTGCAGTTGCCGGATAACCTGTACTTGCCGGATCTGTTTCAACAATTTTAAACGTTACTTCATAAGTTCCGGCTTCGCCAATGGTGTAAGCTCCGCCGTTATCAAGATTAACGATGTTTGTTGAAGCATCTGCTGGTCCGTAATTAACTGTCCATGCATCATTCAATCTGAATTTTAAAGCTCCCGCCAATAAATTTGCCGTTATTTTCCATGTTTTTGTTACATGATCGTAAGACATTGGTACAGAATGATTCCATCCGTAATTTGGATCTCCGGCTGTTTGTTCTGCTGTTGCAGATGCCGGCCCAACAATTCCCCACGCATACGGAGTCTGAGACCATTTTAATGTATTTGTATTTACTTTAATTTGATATGAACCTGCACCCGGAAGCACAAAATCAGTATCGCTCATGTTTTTCAAATCATTATTTGAAGCTCCTGCACCGTAAAATTGCGCCCAGTTTCTTCCTTTATTTAATTTAAATCCAGGACCTGCGCCTTCTGCAACAGTCATGTAACCCTGATAAACTCCTAATTGAATTTCGGTTAATGCAGCAGCTGTTCCTACATCCCATCCCTGATAACTTCCTGGCATATAGATTTCTCCAAAAACAACGGTTTTCAAGTAAGGCGTTACGGTTATTGTAACGGGATTTGAATACGTTCTGTGATCCATTGAAGCTTCTACACGAATTACTATTTCTCCCGGAACGTCAGGTTTTAATCCTAAGTCTAAGGCGATTTTATTTAATTCTAATCCTGTAAATGATTTACTTAAAACATCTTCTCCAGCTTCAACGCGTTTCGCTTTTGACCATGCCTCGCTTCCTTTGATGTCTGTAGGCAAATCTAATTGTACAGCATAGCTCACTGGCGCCGCAATTGGGAAAGTTACTTTTGGATAGGAAACCAGTAAAGCAGCTTGGTCTGAAGTCTCTTCTTTAAGTACTATTGTATTAGATGATACCTCAATTCCAGAAGGAAAACTTACGGATTTTAGTGTCGTTACTGTTCCTTCAGGTTCACAGGAAGCGGCTAAAAAAACCAAACTTCCAAGTAATAATAATTTATTGATATATTTTTTCATGATAGTTTTGTTTTTAGTAACCTGGGTTTTGTTTAAGTCCGCGATTAGCATCTAAAGCAGATGTTGGAATTGGGAACAATTTTCTATAAGCAGGTGATGCAGGTCTAAATTCGTTTGCCAATAAAAATTTGTCAAAACGAATCATGTCTTGTCTTCTGTGGCCTTCCCAGCTTAATTCGAAACCTCTTTCATTATAAATATCATCCAGAGTAGGATTGTGGTCTAAACCATCTAAGCCTGCACGTTGTCTAATTTGATCTACAAAAGGTTTTGCTGCAGCTGCATTTCCTAAACGAGCATTACATTCTGCCATCATTAAGATGACGTCAGCATATCTGAAAATTGGAAAGTCATTAGAAGCTCCTCCTCCTGATTTTACTCCTGCAGGATAAAATTTCACATTACGAACTCCAGCCTGAGGAAGCGCTCCGGGATTATCTAAAGAACCAACTTCAAGTGTATAATTGAATCCGCCAGGTTGTTCGCCTACTAAAAACTGTTTTCTACGAATATCATTTACATCATATTTCAGGAAGAAATCTTTAGGAACAATAGTTCCGTTCCAACCGCTTAATCCAAATAAATTTACACCCTGCGGGCCGTATACACTACGAACTGCATAAACATTACGAGAAACAACATCCAGAGTTGCGTAAATAGGCAAAATAGTTTCATCATCTGGAAGTATGTCTCCAAATAATTCAAAATATTTATTCCCTAAAGGATTTGCAACATCTGCTGCACCAGAATGAAGTGTAAATCCGCCTTCAGAAACTTTGTTACAAGCAGCTAAACATTCTGTCCATTTTGGAGTTCCGGTATAAACTTCAGCGTTTAAGTACACTTTTGCAAGCAATGTATAACCAGCCCATTTGTTGAACCTTCCATAATAATTTCCGCCTTTTGTTACAGAAAGAAGTTCTACGTTTTCTGTTAGTTCTTTTACTATAAAATCAAAAACTTCTTTACGGCTTGACTGCGGGATTTTATCAACGGTAATATTGTTGTTCGTGTAAAAAGGAACATCACCAAAATCATCAATCAATAAGTAATAAAAGAAAGCACGTAATACTTTTGCTTCGGCAATTTTTGAAGGGTCAGCACCTGATTTTTCTAATAATTCAACAGCTAAATTTGCATTGAAAATAGATTTGTATAACCAGTTCCATGTATTGTTAATAATGAATTCAGAAGGAAGCCATTCGTGTTTGTGCAAACGGGCAAAATCCTGCTGCCAGTTACCATCTGTTCTATGCGGAATTACCTGCTCGTCTGATGACATACAGTTCATGTCGTACCAGCCATTATCAGCTCCTGCATAACCTACGCCAGGTACGCCTTTACGTTCAAAGTCTCCCGGAATTTCTGCATAAACACTGGCAAGAGCAATATTTGCTCCTTCTGGAGTTCCATAAAAGGTGTCCGGTTGATATTTGTCGTATATATTTTCGTTGATGTCTGTACAGCTAAAAAGTGTTAGAAAACAAACGCTTGCTGCTACTATATTTTTAATTTTCATCTCTTTTTACTATTTAAATTTTACAGTCAAACCAAATGCAATACTTCTGGTACGAGGATAAATTCCTTTATCGCCTCCAAAATTATCATTAGGGTCACCACTTCCACTTACATTCAATTCAGGATCAACACCTGTGTAATCTGTAATTAGCAGTAAATTGCTTCCTGTAAGAGAAAGTCGAACAGAGTCTACATATTTATCAGTAAAACGGAAAGTATATCCTGCTGTAACGTTTTCTAAACGAATGAATGAACCATCTTCTAACCATGCATCAGATCCGTATGGAGAAGAAAAAATTCCTTTATCACGAGCGCTTTCCAAAACATTTGAGCTACCAGTGTTTTCCAGCATACTTAGCCTTTGATTAAGATTGTTGTAAATTTTGTTTCCTCCAGAACCTCTCCACAACATAGAAGCATCAAAGTTTTTGTATCTGTAAGATGGGTTAAATGCAAAAGTGTAAGTTGGTAATGCTGAACCTGCATAGTAGCGATCCGGACTTGTAGCTCCCTGATCAATTTTACCATCTCCATTTTGATCTTTTACTGTTTCAACACCATTTGAATTTGTACCCGTACTTTCTAAAATATAGAATGAACCAATTGGTTTTCCTTTTACTAATAATGAGTTTGGTGCTCCCCAATTTACAAAGTCCGTATTTAAAGGAATACCATTAATACTGCCGCTTAAATTAAGTACTTCGTTTTTCATAAAAGATACGTTTCCTGCTAATGTAAGTGTGCTGTTGTTTGTTCTGATAACATCATATGCAAGTGCGGCTTCTAAACCTTTGTTAGAAATGCTTCCTACGTTTGCTTTAATTTTATTGTAAGGATAAGGAGGCTGAGGTACAGTATAATCAAATAAAAGATTATCTGTTGTAGAATCGTAAACATCGACACTACCTCTTAATCTATTGTCTAAAAGAGCGAAGTCAAGTCCAATATTAGTTTGTCTTTTAGTTTCCCATTTCAAGTCAGCATTTGCATTTTGAGCTATACCAAAATTGGTAATGATAGATCCTCCAAAATAAATATTTCCTGCGCTGTCTACTAATGGTAATGAAGTCTGCGGATAAAGACCTTGCTGATTACCAGTTTCACCATAACCTACACGTAATTTTAATTCGCTAAATAGGTTTTGATTCTGCATGAAAGACTCTTTGTTAATTTGCCAAGCCACAGATGCTGAAGGGAAATTTCCCCATTTATTGTTGGCACCAAATACAGATGAACCATCACGTCTGATACTTGCTGTAAGTAAATAACGGTCTAATAAAGAGTAGTTTAATCTTCCTAAATAAGAAACTAAAGATCTGTCATTTTTATAAGATCTGATATCTCCGGCTCTTACTTTAGACAAATCACCAAACTGAAGTGCATTGTAAGTAGCTTCATCACTAATAAAACCTCTTGCCTGAGTGTAATTACCCTGATAAGTCTGACTTTGCCATTCGTATAAAGCCAATGCATTAAAAGTGTGGATTCCTAACGTTTTTTTATAGCTAAGGCTAACATTGGTTAATTTTTCATTTTGTCTGGCGTTGTCAATATTTGCAAAACCGTGCTGCTCTACTGCATACGCTTCTGTAGATTCTGCCGGCATATAATATCCTATAGTTCTGTTGGTTTTTCTCCAGCTTCCAAACCAGTTTGCTGTAAAACCTTTACCTAGCTCTAAATCTGCTTTTAAACTTCCAAATAAATTATCATCTTGTCTTTCATTTGTAACCGTTTGCGCAGCTGCATAAGGATTTAAATAATGAAAAACAGTTCCATCTGTAAAATAAGTCCCATCAGTATTATAAACAGGATCTGTTGGTCTTGCCAATAATGCATTTGTAATTAAGTTTGATGTGTAAGCAACTGTACCAATACTTCCAATACTGCTTGTTGTATTATTTATTCCAGAGTTTAAGTTAAAAGTCAATTTTAATTTGTCATCAAGAGCTAATTGTGTTGCCTGAATGCGTCCAATATATTTTTGGTTGCTAGAATTAATTACAACTCCATCCTGCATAATAGCCGTTATAGAAGCTCTGTAATTGAATTTATCCGTTCCTCCGCCAAATGATAATGTATGAGTCTGTGTAATTCCAGTTTCAGTTAAAAGACCGTACCAATTCGTATTTGATCCGTGATTTGAAGATGCCGGAACGCCATACTTTTGAGCAGTTTCCCACCATTGGTTAGCATCAAGCATGTCTAATTTTTTCGGAATAAAATCAACAGACGTCGAACCGATATATTCAATCGTAGTTTTTCCTGCTTTGTTTTTCTTAGTTGTTACAATGATAACTCCAGGTGCTCCTCTCGAACCATAAACAGCCGTAGCCGAAGCATCTTTTAAAACATCTATACTTTCAATTTCACTTGGAGGAACTTGGTTTAACAAATCCATGTTTCCCTGAATTCCATCCACAACAACCAAAGGATCATTTCCTCCAATTAAAGACGAAATTCCACGAATACGAACACTTGGGCCTGAACCCGGTTCGCTACCAATTTGAGTAATATTTACACCCGCAGCTTTTCCTGCAATTAATTGTAAAGGATTAACAATCGCTCCTTGATTCATGTCTTTTGCAGCAATTGAAGAAACTGCTCCGGTTACATCTTTTTTTATAGCTGTTCCATAACCAACTACAACAATTTCTTGTAAGTCAGTTGCATCAGGAAAAAGCTGAATGTTTATTACGTTTTGGTTTGCGGTTACTTTTTTCTCTTTATATCCAACAAAAGAAACAATAATTACAGATTGAGTGCTTTCGACAGTAATTTTATATTTACCATCAAAATCAGTTACCATTCCGTTTTTAGTTCCTTCTTCAAGAACAGAAGCTCCGGGCAAAGGCAGACCATTTTCATCGGTAATTACACCCGAAACAGTTTGCTTTTGAAATTTGATTACCTGTGTTCTAAGTTCTGGTTTTTTAAGGATAATCTGCGTATCTCTGATTTTAAATTCAGTTGGAGTTCCTTTAAAAATTTTGTCTAAAACCACATATATCGATTGATCTTTTACAGAAATAGAAACCGTACGATCTAAGTCGATATCGTTCAGTTTATAAATAAATCTGAAATCTGTTTTTTGTTCAATGGTCTCAATAACCTTCTCGATTGTTGAATTGTTTAATTCAAGGGTAACTTTTGTTTTTTGGGCATAAGTATTCCCTCTAATATTAAACATGGCGACCAAAATAAGTAGTGTAGTTAGTTTCAATTTTAGGTCATTTTGGAACAATGAGTATAGGAACCCATTATTCTTAGATTTTTTTTTCATAATTTTGTTAATTGATTGTAGTTAATTCGTTATATTCAATCACTTAGTTAATCGGAAATTGTTCGCAGCTCTTTCCGATTTTTTTATTCCTGTAATCTTAGTTCTTCATAAATTTTCATTGGTTTTAGTGGTTATTTAATTAGTATTTGATCGTTTTTTATCGTGTAATTAATACCGTGAATGTCGTTGAAATAACTCATCACTTTATCAATTGATTCATCGCTAAAGCTGGCATTGAATTTTTCGTTGGCCAGTTTTTCATTTTTATTTACAATAGTAACATTGTAACGTCTTTCCAGTTTTGTAATAATGTTTTTGAAAGTCATATTTCTAAACGTCAGTCCGCCGTTTATCCATGAAGTATAGATATCTGTAATAACCGCTTTAGTCGAAATTTTAGCATTTTCTTTATTGAAACTTCCTTTAAATCCAGGTTTCAGAATAGTATTTTTTAAAGCATCAAACTCTTCATTTGCCTGATACATTCCAACTGAACCTTCAACCAAAACAACATCTGTTGCAGCATCTTCAGGATAATTAGAAACGTTGAAATTTGTTCCCAGAACTCGAACGTTCAACTCGTCAGCATTTACAATGAATGGATGTTTCTTATCTTTTGCAACATCGAAAAATGCTTCTCCATCCAAAAATACTTGTCTGTTTTCACCAGGAATGAATTTTACAGGATATTTTAAAGTCGTTCCCGCATTTAAGTGAACCATAGTTCCATCTGATAATTGAAGGCGGAATTTTTTACCGTATGGAATTTTAATCGTGTTGTAAACTAATCTTTCAGGATCTAAACTGTTTTCGTATGCAATTTTATCTCCGCTTTGATTTCCAACAATATTTCCTTTAGCATCTTTTATTTGTGCCGAATTGTGTTCAGACAAAATCTGCGTTTCGCCATTTTCTAACTGCAATACAATATCAGAACTTTTAAAGTCGAATTTTTGTTCAACAGGTTTGTCTGAAATATGCTGTTTGTAAAAGAAACCAATTCCAAGTAAAACAATTACAGAAGCAGCAATCGAAATATATTTTCTGAAGTTTGATCTTCTCTCAGTCATTTCAATTACAGATTCTTCTTCTTTTGAAGCTGATAAGATATTCATGAAAATATCATCAGCAGTTTGTTTATCCATTTTCGGCATTTCGCCAAGAAGATTTTGAATATCTTCTACAGTTGGAAAATCTTCCGTAAGTTGATTTTTTTTATAATAAGCAACTACCTCGTTTATCTCTTCGGGCGTGCATTGGTTTAAAACAAACTTTTGTAAAAGACTTTTTATTTCAGAATTTGAATTCATTACGAATTGTTTTTAGAGGGTGTTCTGAATATAATACAGCCGAAAACGATTTCAGTACTACTCAAACGTTGTAAATTTTTAAATTTTAACATTTGAAAAGATAAAATTTATCGTAAGATGTTGATTTGTAGATGATTTCAAAAAGAGGTTTTTTTGTAAAAATTAAATGGAATGCGGTTTTTGCCCACGGATTTTACGGATGAAACGGATTTTCGCAGATTTTTTATTAAAATATAACCCGTGGTTTCAACCACGGGACACGTATCGTGATTATGCATTGTTTATATATTGCATCCCCGCGGTTGAAACCGCGGGCTATATTTGAAATACACGTGTAAAAACAATTTAAACCTGTGCAAACCCGTTTCATCCGTAAAATCCGTGGGCAATTTCATTAAAATAAAAAAATCACCCGGAAAGAGTGATTTAGTTGGTTAAAAATTGGTTTTGGTTAGATAATCTCGTCGTGAACCTGAAAAAAGACTCGCATTGATTCTAATGCTTTGCTCATTTGATTCCTGACAGTATTTATAGAGATGCCGAGTTCCTGACTAATTTCTTCGTAACTCATGCCTTTCTTTCGTGACATTTTAAAAATTTGTTTCCGCTTTGGCGGTAATTGTTTCATGGCTTGTTTTTGCAGTTTTTTGCAGTCTTCCTCGCGAATGGAGTAATCTCCATATTCATGTGATTTTTGACTTTCATAAAAAATAGCTTCTTTTAAAACCAAATCATTTGTGGCTTTATTCAAGGTATTAAAAGCTTGATTTCGGGCAATGGTAAAAATATATGCTTTAAAAGATTGCTCTGTGTTGAGGTTTTCGCGATGCTGCCAGACTTTCATAAAAACATCCTGTACATTTTCTTCGGCAGCTTCTTTTGATTTTAAAAGACTTATGCTGTAGCCATAAATATCCTGGTAATACAAATCAAAAAGGGAACGAAAAGCTTTTTCGTTGCCATTTTTTAATTCGCTTATCAATAATTTGTCGCTATAGTCTTTGGCTTCCAACATTAAATTAATTAGTTTGTATTTAAATCTAATTATATTACGATACTATCAAAATCGATACTCTAATGCGTTGAGTGGTTAGCAAATATATAAAAATATTATTCGCAGCAAATAATGGTAAAATAAACTTAATTCGGTTTTTTGTGATTTATTTTCAATGAAATCTCAGTAAATACGGTAGTAAACCCTTTTTGTCAAGTTGATAAGTTTTTGGCTAAAATTTTAAAAATTAACTATAATGAGCTGTGTTTTTTGAGAATATTCTTATTTGGAATAAAAGTGCTTGAAAAAAATAAAAACCTAATTTGTAAAAAAATCCTTTTATCTTTTTTTGAGAAAGACAAAAGGATTATTGAAAATTGAATTTATTTAAGATGTAAAAATTAAATTTTGTGTGATTAGTTTTTCAAATCTTTAATTACTTTAAAAGCAACATCAACCTGATCTTCTCCAACAAGAATTGTAAATTCGTTTGAAGTCGAAATTACCTCATTAATAATAATTCCTTCCCAAGCTAAACGCTGGAAAATGAAATAGTAAATACCAGGAACAACGATGTTTTCTTTAGGTAATTTTACCGTAATAGAAGCAAGGTTGTCTAATTTCTGAATTAGTTTTTCTCTCATAAAGTGTTTCTCCACTAAATGATTTACACTGCTGCTTACCACAATATTCGTTTCGTTTACACCACGAGATGAGGTATAGAAAATATCCGATAAGGCATTGATATCAGAGATTAAATCGGCTTGTTTGTTTAACACAGTTTCAGAAGCTGCAAAAGTATAATCTGTCAACTCAGATCTAACTGTGATTTCGCCAATATTCTTGATTACCTTATTAATTTTATGGTTTAATTTAAAATCTAATTCTTCAGTCAATCTCTTCAGCGACATTACAACAGCGCCTTGTTTTACTTCTTTGCCAAATTCATTTTCTAACTCAGTCATAATGTTCCGAGAAAGAGAAGTCAGGTTAATAATCCCAAGAGATAAAGCGTTTAAGAGAAATGGTTTCGTTTTGATGTAATTTTCGACGATGGAAGAAACGGTTTTCATAATTTTTTTTTCTTTTTTTTTGTAACTTGATTGGTGTGGTTTAGTTAATTTGATGTTATAAATCTATGCAAATATAAATAAAAAAACAATTTGTTACAATTATAACAAGAAAAAATTATGTTAAAAATGATAAAAAGCATCAGTAAGATGTTCAATTGCAAATGATTCCCTGTTTTTATGGATCGCAACGATGTCAAAACGGATATTTAAATCGTCACTAAAATCCTTTTCCCTATAGTTTATGTAGGCATTTACTGCTTTTATTAGAAGTTGAATTTTTTTTGGCTTCACAAAATCCTGCGGAGAACCAAAATCTAAACTCGATCTTGTCTTCACTTCGACGATTGCCAAGACATCATTTTTTTGAGCAATAATATCTATTTCTGCTTTTTGAAAAAACCAGTTTCGGTCTAAAATTTCATAACCATTTTGCTCAAGATATTCTACAGCTAGTTCTTCTCCTTTTTTACCAAGTTCGTTGTGTTCTGCCATGCTTTTTTGTTTCAGGTTTAAAGTTTTTCAAGTTTCAGATTTGAATTTTAATGATAAAGTTTTTTGCACGCAAAGACGCGAAGTCGCAAAGTTTGAATTTACTTTGCGACTTCGCGTCTTTGCGAGATTTTTATGCGTGGTATTTTTTTCTTGGCTTAAGAAATAATATTATTTCTGAAAAGTAACCGTACTTCCAGATGCATTCACATCAATAGAAATAGTACTTCCCATAACTAAAGCGCGATTATCCTGAATATGTCCGGCCGGGAAATTAAAGATTACCGGAATGTTGTATTTTTTAGTAACATCATCAATAATTTCTAATGCATTTTTTCCCCACGGAACTTCATTGTCTTTCATTTTGGTCATTCCGCCAATGATAATTCCTTTCAGGTTTTCGATACAACCGTTACGTCTTAAATTCATCATCATACGATCAATATGATACAGATATTCATCTAAATCTTCAATAAACAAGATTTTATCTTTGCAGTCAATTGCAGATGGAGAACCCAATAAACTGTATAATATAGAAAGATTTCCACCCACTAATTCACCAGTTGCTTTGCCAAAACGGTTCATGCTGCTTGGTTCAATAGAATAGGAAAGAGGCTCCCCAAATAAACTCGATTTCATTGAACTAATCGCTGCCGGAGTAGCACGCGGAATTGTAACCGGCATAATACCATGAATAGATTTATAACCCATCGTGTTTAAATGATTGTGCAAAACTGTAACATCGCTAAAACCAATAACCCATTTTGGATGTTGTTTGAATTTTGTAAAATCCAGCAGATCTAACATTCTAACAGTTCCGTAACCGCCGCGAACACACCAAATTGCTTTTATATTCGGATTATCTAATTGCTTTTGAAAATCGGTAGCGCGTTGTTCATCTGTTCCGGCTAATTGGTGATAATCTAATCCAATTGAACTTCCAACAACAGCTTCCAGACCCCAGCTTTTAAGTAAATCTATAGTTGGTTTTAAGTTGTCGTCGATATTTTTTCTGGCTGTTGCCAAAAGTGCTACGGTATCTCCTTTTTGTAAATAAGGTGGTGTTATCATGATTTGTTGGGATTGACAGGTAAATGATTGTAAAGCAAAAATAAGAAATGCCAGTTTAGCACCATTAAAATATTTTGTGATAGTAAGGAAGCTTTTCATAGTTTCTTTTGCTTATTTGAATGTTGAGATTAACAAATATAAATTATTTACTCAATTAAATAATTGAAAATTCTTACAATTTATTTAAATTGGGCACTTAAATTTTTAAAGTTATGCAAATTATTAAATTTCACTTTTGTTTACTCGCCTTTTTTATAATTTCTCTTTCAAATGCACAATCTAAAAGATATGTAATTCACACCGCAGCCTTTTACAATTTCGAAAATCTCTTTGACATTAACGACGATCCAAGCACAAATGATGACGAATGGACTCCAAATGGTGCTCAGCATTGGACAAAAGAAAAATACGAACAAAAACTGAAAAATCTTTCCAAAGTTATCTCTGAAATTGGAACTCCTGAAAATTCTAATGCGCCTACTTTAATTGGCTGTTCTGAAGTTGAAAACCGCGGTGTTCTTGAAGATTTAATTAAAGAAGAAAAAATAGCACTTTACGATTACGGAATTATCCATTTTGATTCTCCCGATCAACGCGGAATCGATGTAGCGCTTCTGTATCAAAAGAAATATTTCAGGCCGACTTCTTATGCTAATATTCCGTTGTTGATTTATAAAAACAAACCAATTCTTCAGGAAGATAAAAACGAAGATTTAGGTGATGTTGAAATCAAAATAGATACTAAAAACCGAGTTTTTACCAGAGATCAGCTTTTAGTGACTGGTTTTTTAGACAATGAAGAAATACACATTATTGTCAATCACTGGCCATCGAGATCTGGCGGAGAAAAAGCAAGCAGTCCGTTTCGTGAAGCAGCAGGAAGATTAAATCGAAAAATTATAGATTCTCTTCAGCAGATAAACCCAACGGCAAAAGTTATTACAATGGGAGATTTAAACGACGGACCTTTTAACAAAAGTGTAAAAACCGAATTAGGAGCAAAGGCAAAAAAAGCAGACGTTCCTGAATTTGGTGTTTATAATCCATTCGAAGAAATGGCAGAAAGAGGAATGGGAACTTTAGCGTTTAGAGATTCCTGGGATATTTTTGACCAAATCATAATGACCAAATCTTTTATTGAACCTGATTTTTCAAGTTTTAAATTCTGGAAAGCAGGGATTTTTAATCGACCTTATCTTATTCAAACTTCGGGAAAATACAAAGGATATCCGTTAAGAAATACTTTAACAGAAGCAGGTTTTAGCGATCATTTTCCGGTTTATATTTATTTAATACGAGAGATAAAATAAATCACAGTTTTCAGTCTGAATACTGAGACTGCGACTGTTTACTGAATACTTTTCACTACCTTAGCTTTTCATAAATTCTGAAAAAAATGGCTATAGCAAAACCATTCAATCTAACAAAATGGATTGAAGATAACCGACACTTATTAAAACCACCAGTTGGAAATAAAAATCTATATGTTGATTCAGGCGATTATATTGTAATGATTGTTGCCGGACCAAATGCACGAAAAGATTATCATTATAACGAAACCGAAGAACTTTTTTATCAATTAGAAGGAAGTATAAAAGTTGTAATTCAGGAAGACGGCGAACGCAAGGAAATGGAATTAAATGCCGGAGACATGTATTTGCATCCCGCTAAAATCCCGCATTCTCCAGTCCGTTCAGAAGGTTCAATAGGATTAGTAATTGAACGCAAACGCGCCGGAAAAGGATATACTGACGGTTTACTTTGGCATTGTGATAACTGCAATCACAAACTTTATGAAGTATATTTTGAACTGCATAATATCGAAAAAGACTTTCTTCCTCATTTCGAACATTTCTACAATTCAGAAGAATTAAGAACTTGCGATAACTGCGGAACCATAATGGAAACTGATCCGAGGTTTACGGCTAAGAAATAATTTATTTATCCTAACAGGTTTTTAAAACCTGTTAGGTATTATTCCAACAAAATGAATATTAATAAGATTATGAAAGATTTAAGAAAAGAAGAAGATTCCAATCCCAATATAGATAATACTTCAGAAGAGGATTTCTTGTCACACTTAAAAGCAGAAATTAAACAAGGAAAAGAAGATTTAAAAAATGGTAATTTTATTACTCATGAAGAGATGTTATTGGAATTGAAAAGAAAAAAAATCATTTGATCTACAACCCAATTTTTCTCCCTTGTTCAGGATAAATAATCTTCAATCCTAAATCATTTTGACTTTTTAACTGCTCTTTAATTTTAGCAATATTTTTAGCAGGTGGTTTTAAATGCGTAATAATGATTTTGAAATTCTTCAAAGAACCTTTTCCAGCTAATTCTTCTAAAACATGAAGTTCATTCATTAAGTGATTTGGCGTTAAGTGTCCAAATAAAAATTTGTCCGGTTGCTCATTTGGGAAAGAAACTTCAATTAAAATACCTTTCAATTGTTTGCTTTGAACCAAAGGTGCAACTGCAGTCCACAAAGCTTTCAATTTATCGCTTTTTTCTACAGAATCAGGGCCTGTATCTCCTAAATACAAGACATAATTATCTTCATTTTTAATTAAAAATGCGGTACTCTCAAACGGATTTACATGACTTAAAGGAAAAGCTTTAACCGTCATTTTTGTATTTGAAAGTGGTGTTTCTTCGTTTAGATTTAAAGTCTGAAAGTGATATTTTTTCAACGGAAAACCAACGCCTTTGTCTCCAAAATTAGCCCACGTTTGATCATTGAAATAATGATTTTCCATCATTTCCATACATTTTTCAGTCGCATAAACCGTTTTAGAAGAATCTGCTGGAGAGTTTATAATTAAGCCGGAAACGTGATCTAAATGGGCATGCGAAATCAAATATCCTTTTATATATTTTCGTAAAACTTCGTTGGTCGAAACTTTGAAAACTTTGTTTTCAATCGCTTTCTCAATTCCGGCATTTATCGTTCCGGCATCCAGACAAACAAAATCTTTTGTGTTTGCGGGGGCTATTAAATAAGCCGAAAGATTTTTCTCGTCGATTCCGCCTTTTATTCCTAAAGGAACAATCTGAAAAGAAGATTTCTGTTCTTTTTGAGAAAAAGCATTAAATGAAACTAAGACAAAACAAAGCAAAAGCCGACTGAAATTGGTCATATTTATAATTTTAGAAATGCAAATTTCATCAAATTTACCGAATAAATCAGGATGGCTTTGCGTTAATACTTGTAAAATAACGCTAAATTTACTTTGATTACAAAGAACCTCTACATGTTTAAAAAGTTATTTATTTTTCTGTTTTTAAATTTAATTCCTTTAAATGCTTATTGCTGTGATTGCTCTGAAAAACCATCTATTCAGGAAAACTGGAAATTAGCAGATCAGGTATTTATTGGAAAAGTGTTAAAAGTAGATAGTTTGTTGTATTCTGAATATGGTCAAAGAATGTATGCTTTTACGATTAAAATATCTAAAACCTACAAAGGAGGAATTTTCCAAGGAAATAATCTAAAAACAATTTTAGCAGTAAGCTCTGGATCCTGTGATTATTATTTTGATATTGGAAAAGAATATCTGATTTACGCTAAGAGAGACTACAATGCTTTAGGTTGTTCTATATGTTCAAGAACTGACTTATTACAAAATGTAAAAGAAATTGAGTTAGAAGAATTAGGGAAATTATATGAAGAATCTAAAAAGAGCAACAAAATTCAAATTATTAAATTTCAGAATGATATTGAATATCAAACAGCTTTAGTTAAAAATTCATTTGAAGAAGAAATTAATACAAAAGAGATAATTATTTATGTTTTGTCTGGATTATGTTTTCTTTTGGTTGCATTGCTATTTGTAATAATTCGAAAAAACAAAAAATAAGACGAAATTATTTTTGCTATTTGATATATTCAACTCTAAACAATATCTTTACATGAAAAAATATAACAATTTTAACTAAAAAAGTTACAATGACAACAATAGCATCACAATTTGGCATGAATGAAGCTTTGGAAAAACTAGGAATTAAACTAGTTAACGAAGGAACTTCAACTGGAGTAGAGAACTTTTCATCGGGAGAAATTTTAGATAGTTTTTCACCTGTAGACGGAAAATTAATTGCATCTGTAAAAACTTCAACACTTGAAGATTACGAAAAAGTAATGCGTTCAGCAACTGAGGCATTCAAAACTTTTAGATTAATTCCGGCACCACAGCGTGGAGAAATTGTGCGCCAGTTTGGAGAAAAATTACGTCAAAATAAAGAAGCTCTTGGTAAATTGGTTTCTTATGAAATGGGAAAATCATTGCAGGAAGGATATGGAGAAGTTCAGGAAATGATCGATATCTGTGATTTTGCGGTTGGTTTATCGCGTCAGTTACACGGATTAACAATGCATTCTGAAAGACCAGGGCACAGAATGTATGAGCAATATCATTCATTAGGAGTTGTTGGAATCATTTCGGCATTTAATTTTCCGGTTGCAGTTTGGTCTTGGAATACAGCTTTAGCTTGGATTTCCGGAGATGTCTGCGTTTGGAAACCTTCTGAAAAAACACCACTTTGCGGAATTGCCTGCCAAAATATTATTGCTCAGGTTATCAAAGAAAATAATCTTCCGGAAGGAATTTCTTGTTTGATAAACGGTGATTATAAAGTAGGAGAGTTGTTGACAAAAGATACTCGTATTCCTTTAATTTCCGCAACAGGTTCTACCAGAATGGGGAAAATTGTAGCACAAACCGTTGCTGGAAGATTAGGTAAATCGCTATTAGAATTAGGAGGAAATAATTCAATTATTGTGACTCCTGATGCCGATATTAAAATGACCGTTATTGGAGCTGTTTTTGGAGCTGTAGGAACTGCAGGTCAGCGTTGTACATCAACTAGAAGATTGATTATTCACGAAAGTATTTATGATAAAGTAAAAGATGCTTTAGTTGCAGCTTACAAACAATTAAGAATCGGAAATCCGCTTGACGAAAATAATCATGTTGGACCGCTTATCGATACACATGCTGTTGAACAATATGCTGTAGCTTTAAATAAAGTAGTTGCTGAAGGTGGAAAAATTTTGGTTGAAGGTGGAGTTCTTTCTGGCGAAGGCTACGAAAGCGGCTGTTACGTAAAACCTGCAATTGCTGAAGCTGAAAATTCTTTTGCAATTGTACAGCACGAAACTTTTGCTCCGGTTTTATATTTGATTAAATATTCTGGTGATGTTGATAATGCAATCGAACTTCAAAATGGAGTGGCGCAAGGATTATCTTCTGCAATTATGACCAACAATTTACGTGAAGCTGAAAGATTTTTATCTGTAACAGGTTCTGACTGCGGAATTGCGAATGTAAACATCGGAACTTCGGGAGCTGAAATTGGAGGTGCTTTTGGTGGTGAAAAAGAAACTGGCGGTGGACGTGAATCTGGTTCTGATGCCTGGAAAATCTACATGAGACGTCAAACAAATACGATTAATTATACAACGAATCTTCCTTTGGCACAAGGAATTAAATTTGATTTGTAATTAAATCTCTTTTAAATATTAGAAAAAAGGCTTCCAAATTTTGGAAGCCTTTTGTTTTTATAAATTATAATATTATAAAGTTTTACTTTTTAATAATAGTTTGATTAAATGAATCTTCGGCAGTATAAATTTTTGCTAAATAAGTTCCTGTTGAAAGCTGACCGATATCAATAGTTTCAGTTCCTTTTTGAACAGTTTTTACTAGTACGCCTGAGATGTTATAAATCAAAACTTTTTCTATTTTTTGACTTGGATCTGATAAGTATAAAATGTTTGAAGCCGGATTTGGATACACAAATATTTTCTCAGTTTCTATATCAGCTGGAGTTTCTATTTTTGCCATACGAAGCATTCCACCGCTGTAAACCGTATTCATATAAAATAAGTTTGACGTATCTTTTTTAGTAATTGTATGACTTCCTGCGGCCAATGAAACTGTTACAATTCCGTTTGAAGCTACTTTATCCACATTGTCAACTTTTATTGTTGCCGAAGCTTCCACAAAAACAAGCGTTAAAGTACTCGCCTGACTTGTTGTAAATGAAATATTGGTAGAAGATTCAATTTTTAGACATTGCGTCAAAGTCAAACCATTATACGTAACCGTACCTTTAGTAGTCGAAAGATTTCCTGTAATTGCATAAAATGTGCTTGTTTTTCCAGAAGTTGTAAAATTGTGAATTTCGCTTCCAGACGTACCTGTATTTATCGTTATTGTTCCAGATCCCGTTGCTGCAGTTCCTGTTCCTGTAGTTGTAATTGAATATGAAACTGTTGCAGTTGGAGTTCCCGAAATAGTTATTGTTTTAGCCGATGTATTTTTTACAAAAGTTAATCCAGATGCCGGCAAACCGTTTACAGTGGCATCAGTTGCAGTTCCTCCCCAGGTAAATACAATCGAGTTAATAGCAGTTCCGCTGGTTACGGTTTGGCTGTTATTATTTGTAGATGTTAAAGTTTGAGTTCCTGCTGCATTTACCGTTATTGTTCCAGATCCAGTTGCAGGAGTTCCTGCAGTTCCTGTTGTAGCAATCGAATAATTTACGGTTGCAGTTGGCGTTCCGGAAATTGTGATTGTTTTTGCAGCTGTATTTTTTACAAAAGTCAATCCCGAAGCTGGTAAACCAGTCACGGCAGCATCTGTTGCATCACCTCCCCAGGTAAACACAATTGTTGCAATTGAAGTTCCGCTAGTAACGGTTTGATTGTTATTAGAAGTTGAAGTTAAAGTTTGATTTCCAGCCGGAGGATTTGTTCCGTCCTGAACATAAACTAAATTCGTTTGATAATTTGTCAAAGCCGATTTCAACCCTGTATTTACCGCATCGGCAGCATCATCAACGGCATTGTTAAATGTCCATTGTAAATCACCACCAGATACACGCCCTGCATATTGCATAACATTTGTTCTTGCAGTTTCCGGACTGTCAGGCGTATAAGAATACATTACACTTGAGTTGGTATCAAAATTATTATACGTTTTAGCGCCTTTTTTTGATGTAATACTACTGCTGATAGTTTCGTTTCTGGTCGATGCTACATAAGCATCAAATTCAACTGGATAGGTTGAAGAATTGTACCCAGCAAAACGAGTTTGTCCGCTCATTGTATTGTTAAAAGCTTTAATGGTTCCGCCGTCTTCGCTTGAAAAAGTTCCCTCGGCACCATTGTAAACATCAGTTCCCTGCATTGAAGTCAACATTGGGTATTTACAATTTCTAAAATAATTAGCTTCTACAAAAACAGAAGAGCCTAAAGTTGATCCAACACCATATTTTGAATTTCCATCATAATAATTGTTATAAACGTGAGCAGAATAATAACGCACACGCGGATGGCGAGAATCAGAGTGATCGTACCAGTTGTGGTGATAGGTAATATATAAACCAGCTGTAGTTCCTTCACTTAAACCTAAAAGATTACTTTTTCCTGAATCCCAAAAGTGATTGTATGAAAAGGTAATATAAGTAGATTTTTTACAGTCTAAAGCTCCGTCACCTTTAACTTGGTCTGCATCGCTTCCGGCATTTCCATAAAAGAAATCACAGTTATGAACCCAAACGTAATCATTATCTTGCTGCAAGCCAATATTGTCGCCTTCGCCGCTGTCACAGTTCATTGTTCCAATATTTCGAATTTCAATGTTTGATGCATTTTTTACTCTTATTCCCCAGCCATCAGCAACAGCATCATTTCCTATTCCTTCCAGAGTAAGATAAGCCGAAGCATTTTTACTGTTTTCAATGACAATATCACCGCTCATCATATACGATAAGTCGGTAATCTGTCCAACCATACGAACAATTAAAGGTCTTAATTCTTTACCTTTTTTGTAACCGTCAAGAATGGTTTGTAATCCAACGCAAGGATTTGTTGTCGCACCAGTTACATCAAGCGAAACCGTATTTTTAGTCTGCTCTGTTATGTAGATAATTACTGCATTACTTTTTGGAGTTCCGTCTGCATTATAGGCACCCGGAACTCGGGAATTAGCAAAAGCAAATCCAGATCGATCGTGTGCTTTAACTGTCAATGAACTTGTTGTGGTACCAGTTCCTTCAACACCAGAAATAACTGGTTTGATTTTTACAGTATAAGATCCGGCTTTTAAACCCGGAATATCGGCACGAAAATAACTTCCATAGCTTCTAATAAGCTGAGTGTCAATTTTTCGATCGACAATTCCTTCACCTGTATAATATACATTATACGTTTGAGCATTGCTTACGGGCTGCCATTTTACAAAAGCAGATTCAAGCCATCCGCTTGCTTCATTAATTTGCTGTGACCAGGTTTGCACAGCAATAAAAAACATAGCTAAAAAAAGTAGGTTTTTTTTCATAATTGTTTAAGTTAGACATTAATAAAAGTTTTTTGTGGTTTTTGTGGTTCTCGACTAAAATTAAGATTGTAATCGATTACACGAAATTATACAAAATTTTGATATTCTTATTTATTTTGTCTTAAAAAAACATATACGTAAAATTAATCACTAATATTTTAGTTAAAATGTAATTTATTGCACTAATTGTAATTTATTACATGTTAAAATATTTCTAGCGAAAGCCTAATTTTATTGACGTTTTAAAGAGGTAAAAAGGGATATGTTTTTAGAATTTATATTTTTATAACTTTTAAACCTATTTTTGTTAAAATGTATTTTTTGTAGGAAAAAGAATCTTTTTAGTAGGTTTGTATTTTGAAGATGTAAACTAATTATTAGAATATGAAGCATAAAAAAAGCCTTTTTGAATTTCAAAAAGGCTTTTTTTTATGTGTAAAGAAAATTTTAATTCTTACTTGACAATTTAGATAATAATCTTAAAAATTCGATATACAACCAAACTAATGTGATCATTAATCCCATTGCACCATACCATTCCATGAATTTTGGCATTCTTTCCTGAACACCTTTTTCAATTAGGTCAAAATCTAAGAATAGGTTTAAAGCAGCAATTATAATTACAAAAACGCTAATTCCAATACTCATCATTCCATTTCCGTAATGAACCGGAGTAAAATTAAAAATTAAAGAAGCAATCCATGAAATTAGATAATAAGTTGCAATAGCAAGAGTAGCAGCAATTACAACTGATTTGAATTGTTCTGTAACTTTTACGATTTTAAATTTGTATAAACCTAAACAAACTAAGAAAGTAACCAATGTAGCTCCAACTGCGTTTATTACAATTCCAGGATACATAGCTTCAAAAATAGCCGAGATTCCTCCAATGAATAATCCTTCAAATAAGGCATAACCCGGAGCAAGATACGGTGATAATTGTGGTTTAAATGCAGAAATTAAAACAAGAACAAATCCAACAATTGCACCTCCAATAGCAGGCAGCATAATGTTCAGTCCGTTAAAAGCCATCCACCATGTTACCATAGCAGCGCCGCATAATATTAAAAATAAAATAGCTGTTTTATTAATCGTACCAGACAAAGTCATTTCCTGATTGTAATCAATAATCTTTGCTTCGTGTACTTCTTCAGCTCTTGAAACAGCATTTGATGAAAAACGCTTGTTACTTAAAAAAGGATTTTTTGAATTGAAGGCCATAGTTTTTATGCTTTTAGTGAACCCAAATATATGGAGTTTTTTTGAAGTCTGTAATTTAACTTTAAATTTTTAACATGAAATTTTCTTTTGAAAACTGCTGTAAAACAAAAAATCCACCAAAAGAAACTCTTGATGGATTTGTATATTTTTTAATCTGAATTTTTAATTCAATAAATCTAAAACTAATGAAGGGAATAAACCTAAAGCAATATTTAAACCGATAGAAATAATAGCAACAGCATAAATAAGGAATGGTTTTCCTGTACGCTCTTCATTTGGTTCTTTAGAATACATGGCCAAAATTAATTTGAAATAATATCCAACACTTATAATAGAGTTGATTACTGCAACAATTACGATGGCAACATAACCAGCGTGAAGTGCCTGATCAAATAAGAATAATTTTGCAAAGAATCCTGAGAAAATCGGAATACCGGCCATAGACAATAATGAACCCGTCAAGATTGCAGCCAATAACGGATTTGTTTTTCCTAAACCGTGAAAGTTTACAATATCTTCGTTATCCTGATTTTTACAAACGTATAAAATAACACTGAATGCAGCAATACCAGCTAAAGCGTAAGCAGCAGTGTAATACAATAAAACTCCTGCAGAAGTTGCAATAGTTAAGAATGTAATTAACATGAAACCTGCGTGAGAGATTCCAGAAAATGCCAGCATACGTTTTACATTTACCTGACGCAAAGCCATGATATTTCCAACGGTCATAGAAGCAATTGAAATTACAAGAATAATATTTTCAAATGTTCCTAATAAATCCTGATTTTCTAAAGATGGAATTAAATTCAATCCTGAAACTAATTTAAATAATGTTGCAATCGCTATTACTTTTGCTAACGTACTCATTAAAGCAGTTGTTAAAGCTGGAGAACCTTCATAAACGTCTGGTGCCCAAAAGTGAAATGGTACAGCAGCAACTTTAAAGAACATTCCAATTGTCATTAAAATCATTCCGATAGGAAACCAGATTGGTAATTCAGCAGATAAAGAACTTTCGTGAATTTCTGCAATATCAAAAGTACCCATAGCTCCATAAATCAAACAAATACCGAATAAGATAATCCCAGATGCGAAAGATCCCATTAAGAAATATTTCATTCCCGCTTCGTTACTTTTAATATTTAAACGATCGCTCGCTGCAAGAACATATAATGCGATAGATAAAATTTCGATTCCAAGGAAAAACATCGCTAAGTTTCCGAAAGAAACCATAGCAACACCTCCGGCTAATAAAAATACTTTTATAGCGATGTAATCAGAGATTTTTGTCTGATGATTTTCGTAAAAATTATGGCTTAATGCTACAAGGAAAATAGTTAGAATAATAAACAATGATGAAAAAGCAGTCGAGAATTTACTCACTGTAATCATGTTATTGTAATAACTTGCTGTTGTTCCAAATTCGTAAAAGTTTAGTGCCAAAACTCCCAATAAACCTAAAATGGTAAACGGAACGATGCCTTTTCTAAAATTTAGAATTTCAAACAATAGGCAGAAAATACCCAATCCTGTTATAGCTATTAATGTATTCATTTTTGTTTTTTTGATTTAGGAAATCTAAAACGCCCTAATTTATTTTATTTAAAATATTAATTTTTATTGATAACGTTTAAAATCGTTTCTAAACTTGGAGTGATCAAATCTGTAATTGGTTTTGGATAAAATCCAAAGAAAATTAAAACAGCAATAATCGCAACTAAAGAAATTCCTTCGTTAACAGAAACATCTGCAAAAGTTTTTGAATTTGTTTCGCCCAACATTACATTTTGAAACATTTTCAACATATAGTAAGCTCCTAAAATAATCGTTGTTCCGCCTAAAACAGCAAACCAAATGTTTATTTGAGAAAGGCTGTATAATACTGTAAACTCTCCAACAAAGTTAAATGTAGTTGGTAAAGCAACAGATGCCAAAACCAAAATTAAAAACATTGAAGTGAATTTTGGAGATTGTGTACGGATTCCGCCTAACTCGCTAATATTTCTAGTTTCAAATCTTCTGTAGATAATTTCTGCAGCATAGAATAATCCAACAACCACAAAACCGTGAGCGATCATTTGTAAAACTGCTCCGCGGAAACCATCAAGGGTTAAAGTATAAGATCCCGCAGCAATTAATCCAACGTGAGCAAGAGATGAATAAGCTAATAATTTCTTTAAATCTTTTTGTCTCAAAGCTACAATTGAACCGTAGATAACACCTGCAATTCCTAAAGCAATAAAAATATTCATGTATTCTTTTGCAGCAAGAGATGCAATCGGCAACTGCCAGCGAATAACACTATATAATCCCATTTTTAACATAATACCAGATAAAAGCATTGTCCCAACAGTTGGTGCTTTTTGGTACACATTTGCCTGCCATGTATGGAAAGGAATAATAGGAATTTTGATTGCATAAGCAAGGAAGAAAGCAAGGAAAATCCAAAGCTGTTCGCAAGCAGATAATTGTACTTTGTATAAATCTTCAATTAAGAAAGAACCTGCTTTTTGGTATAAATAGATAAAAGCAGTCAACATAAACAATGAACCTGCAAGTGTATAAATAAAGAATTTAACCACAGCTTTTCTGCGTTCTTCAGCATCTCCGTTACCCCAAATAAGAGCAATAAAGTAAATAGGAATAAGAGCTAACTCCCAGAAAATATAATATAAAAGACCATCTGCAGCAAGGAAAGTTCCTGTCATAGCAAATGCCATAAATAAAATCAGAGCATAAAAAGCTTTTGAGTTTTTATATTCATTCCCGAAAGAAGAGAATATAATAATTGGAGTTAAAGCCGTTGTCAATAAAAGCATGGCAAGACCTAACCCGTCAGCATTTAGCGCAAAAGAAATTTTAGGCTGATTGATCCACGCATTGATAAGACTGATATTTTCTCCAGCATTAAAATGGTTTAACAATACAACCGAACAGCCTAAAGCTGCCAAACTAAAGAACAAAGCTACTTTTGAAGCGAGTTTGTCACCAGCAAAATAGGTGATAAATGCACCAACTAAAAGAATAATTAATATAAGAGAAACGTTCATAGTTATAAAATTATTGAGCTAAAAATATATAAGAAACAATCGCGCAAAGACCTAAAACGAAAGCAAAAAGATATAATCCAATACTTCCTGTCTGTAGTTTTTTACCCTGAAACGCCAATTCGTTTGCTGCTTTTCCTAATCCAAAAACAACTGCCGATAATCCCGTTTCAATATAGTCTCTAAAGAATCTTGATAATGCATTTACTGAGCGAACGAAAATCGCATCGTAAGCTTCATCTACATAATATTTGTTATACAACACTTTTGTTAAGCCTGTAATATTTTCGTCAGCTTCAGGAACATTGTCTTGTTTGAAGTATTTGATATAAGCAATTAAAATTCCTAACAATCCGCCTAAAACAGCAACTCCCATTAAAGTATATTCTGTTGCGCCCAAATGATGTTCTTCGCCAGCCACTTTTGTGAAAAGAGGTGCTAAATATTCATTTAACCAGCTGTTTCCAGGTAAACTAATTAATCCTCCAAAAGTTGCTAAAAGAGCTAAAATCATTAAAGGGAAAGTAATTAAACCGTCACTTTCATGTAAATGATGTTTTTGTTCTTCAGTTCCTCTAAAATCTTTAAAGAAAGTTAAGAACATCAATCTGAACATATAGAAAGCCGTCATAATTGAAGCAATAGATCCAACAACATATAATGGAATACTGTGGTGGAAAGCAGTCAATAAAATTTCATCTTTTGAGAAGAAACCTGAGAAAAACGGAACTCCAGAAATAGCCAATGAAGAAACCAACATTGTCCAGAAAGTGATTGGCATTGCTTTACGCAATCCTCCCATTTTACGCATATCCTGCTCACCGTGTAAACCGTGAATTACAGAACCAGATCCTAAGAATAAACAAGCTTTAAAGAAAGCGTGTGTGATTACGTGGAAAACTGCTACTTCATAAGCCCCAAATCCTAATGCCAAGAACATTAATCCTAATTGAGAAACTGTAGAATAAGCTAATACTTTTTTAATATCAGTTTGTACTAAACCAATTGTAGCAGCTACTAATGAAGTTATCGCTCCAATAATTGCTATTACAGTTTGAACGTCTGGCGCTAAATCAAAAACAAAGTTCAATCTCGTTACCATAAAAATACCAGCTGTTACCATCGTAGCAGCGTGGATTAATGCAGAAACAGGAGTTGGTCCCGCCATCGCATCTGGTAACCAAGTGTACAACGGAATTTGAGCAGATTTACCACAAGCCCCAATAAACAAACATAAAGCTGCTAAAGAAAGTAATGGTAAATTTAAATTTGTTGCTCCTGCGATTGCAGTTTTTAAAGTGGCATAATCTAAAGTTGAGAACATTGAACCAATAATGAACATACCAATTAAAAGACCTAAATCTCCAATTCTGTTCATGATGAAAGCCTTTTTTGCAGCATCGTTATAATCCTGGTTTTTATGCCAGAATCCGATCAATAAATAAGAGCAAAGTCCAACACCTTCCCAACCGATAAATAAAACTAATAAGTTGCTTCCAATTACAAGCGTAATCATAAAGAATACGAACAGATTTAAATACGCAAAAAACTTGTGCATATTTTCATCATCATGCATGTAACTGATAGAGTATAAATGAATCAAAGATCCAATTCCGGTTACGAATAATAACCACAGAACAGATAACTGATCTAATAAAAATCCAAGATTGATTTTTAGATTACTAATTTGAATCCAGTCAAATAAAGTAACTTCAATTCCTTTTCCGGTTGAAGTTATTTGATTAAAAAGAACTAGAGTAACTATAAAAGAAACAGCCACGGCAGCAGTTCCGATGATTCCCGAAACTGTTTTCCCCAAGCTTTTTCCAAAGAAAACATTGATTAAAAATCCTAAAAAAGGAGCTAAAACTAAAACTAAAGCTAAATTGGTATCCATTTCTATTTTATCCTTTTAAATTTTTTAAATTATCGATACTAATTGAACCGATGTTTCTGAAAATAGAAACTAAAATCGCCAATCCTACCGCAACTTCAGCAGCAGCAACCGCCATCGAAAAGAATACAAAAACTTGTCCTTGCGCATCCTGATGGTAAGTTGAAAAAGCCACAAATAAAAGGTTTACTGCATTTAGCATGATCTCGATAGACATGAAAACGATAATTGAATTTCGTCTGTACAATACACCAAAAACACCAATACAAAAAAGTACAACACTTAAAAAGATGTAATTTTCAATACCTATTTGATTTAATATATTACCCATTATTTATTTAATTTTTCTTTTTTAGACAATAATACAGTTCCAATCATCGCAACCAAAAGTAAAATCGAAGCAAATTCAAAAGGTACCATATATTCGTTCAACAATATTTTACCCAATACTTTAATAGATTGGAAATCTTCTCCGGTTGAATCATAATCTCCAACAATTGGTTTAGAATTGATGAAAATTGCAATTAAAACAATAACAATTAAACAGAAAGAAACAATCGCTCCTAAACGTGTAATCCTTGGTCGGTGCACATCTTTTTGTTCGTTAAGGTTCATCAACATAATCGTAAACAGGAACAAAATCATAATCGCTCCAGAGTAGACTATTATATGTACAACAGCTAAAAATTGAGAGTTCAATAATAAATAATGACCGGCAATAGAGAAAAAACAAATCACTAAATAAATAGCAGAGTGAATTGGGTTTCGGCTAAAAATGGTTAAAAAGGCAGTTATTACTGTAATAAACGCTAAAATACAAAATATAACACCTACAGGAGTTGCGTTTGCGAAATCAGGAATATGTATCATTAGTTAGCGTTATTAAGTTGTGAATTTTTAATAGCCATTTCTAAAGGCATCACTAATTTGTCTTTTCCAAAGATGAAATCTTCTCTTTCATAACTTGCAGGAACTAAAACCTTAGAAGTTGTCAAATAGATAGCATCTTTTGGACAAGCCTCTTCACATAAACCACAGAAAATACAACGAAGCATATTTATTTCATAAATCGAAGCATATTTTTCTTCTCTGTATAAATGTTTCTCGTCTGGTTTACGTTCAGCAGCTTTCATTGTAATCGCTTCTGCAGGGCACGATAAAGCACATAATCCGCAGGCAGTACAATTTTCACGACCTTGCTCATCACGTTTCAACATGTGCTGACCGCGATAAACCGGGCTCATTTCACGAACTTGCTCCGGATAATGAATCGTAATTTTTTTTCTAAAAAGGTGTTTAAGCGTAATCGCCAAACCTTTTACAATCGCCACAAGATACAATCGTTCAATAAAAGTCATCTCTTTATTAGAGACCACTTTTTTTCTACCCGATAATGATATAGTTTCTATTGACATTTTTTAATCTATGATTTATGATTTACAATTTGAGTTCAGTCAAATTCAAAATCTATTTTATTTTTATTTGAAGCTAATCCTGCTATCCGCTGTATCTTTAATTTTTCTAAAGAAAAAAATTAAAGGATGCCGCTTCTATCAGGGCTAGGGCATTACGGTTCTTAGAATCCTAAAGCGGCTGCGATATCGTGTCTTAAAATAACAGCGCCCGTAATCATAATATTAATAATCGAAAGTGGAATCAAAATTCTCCAGCCTAAGTTCATTAATTGGTCGTATCTAAATCTTGGAATTGTCCAGCGTACCCACATGTAAAAGAATATGAAGAAACATATTTTTACAAATAATACAGCAATTCCTAAAAGATTAGCAGTGTTTACTCCAACATTTTCTACCATCCACTGCATTCCAGGATAGTTATAACCTCCAAAGAATAAGACAGAAATAATAGTAGCAGAGATAAACATACTTGCATATTCAGCAAACAAATAGAATCCCATTTTCATTGATGAATATTCTGTATGATAACCTCCAATTAATTCGTTTTCACATTCTGCTAAATCGAACGGAGTTCTGTTAGTTTCTGCAAATGAACAAATTAAGAAGATTAAAAATGAAACTGGCTGATAAAAAACATTCCAGTTCATTCCTTGCTGTTGTAATGAAATCTCTTTTAAACTCATTGTTCCGGTCATCATCAACAATGCAATCATTGATAATCCCATAGCAACTTCATAAGAAACCATTTGAGAAGCTGCACGAACAGCTCCCATTAATGAGAATTTATTGTTAGAAGCCCATCCACCAATCATGATGCCGTAAACTCCAACAGAAAGAACTCCAAAAATGTATAATAAAGCAATATTTACATCAGTTGCCTGAAGAATAATGTCTCTTCCAAAAAGATGAAGTCTGTCCCCCCAAGGAATTACAGCACTTGTCATCAAAGCTGTACTCATGGCAATTGCCGGACCTACAACGAATAAAAATCTGTTTGGTGTGTTTGGGAAAAATTCTTCTTTAGAGAATAATTTCATACCATCGGCAAGCGGCTGTAATAAACCTCCCCAACCTGCACGGTTTGGCCCAACACGATCCTGAAGAAAAGCAGCAACTTTACGTTCTGCCCAGGTAGAATACATTGCCATAATCATTGTCACCGCAAAAACGACAACAATAACAACACTTTTTTCTATAATAAATGCACTTTCCATTTCTTAAGAATTTTTTTCATTAGTAGTTAATGGAATTGCAGCCATACTAATTTTTTTACGGTCGATATCGCGGCCTAAAAGAATATTCTTTTCAGTATCGATTTCAACTTTCTCTAATTTTTGAGTGTAGTTATTTTGATTGATAACAGAATCTTTTTCAAATTCTCTAGGTCCTTCAATAACCCAGTCATTTACATCTTTGTGATCAAAACGACAGCTGTTGCAAATGAATTCTTCTACTTCATGGTACTCATCTTTACGACCAGTTACACGTTGAATTTCTCCACCAAACATCCAAACTGTAGTTTTACCGCAGCATCCAGGAGTAGTACATTCTCTGTGTGCGTTATAAGGTTTATTAAACCAAACTCTTGATTTAAAACGGAAAGTTTTGTCTGTTAAAGCTCCAACCGGACAAACGTCAATCATGTTTCCAGAAAACTCATTGTCGATTGCTTTAGAAATTCCGGTAGAAATATTAGCGTGGTCACCACGATCTAATACTCCGTGAACTCTGTTGTCTGTCAATTGATCTGCAACTTGTACACATCTTTGGCATAAAATACAACGGTTCATATGCAGTTGAATATTTGGACCAATATCTTCTGGTTCAAACGTTCTTTTTTCTTCAATAAAACGTGATTTTGGGTTTCCGTGCTCAAAACTTAAATTTTGAAGATCACATTCACCAGCCTGATCACAAATAGGACAGTCTAATGGGTGGTTGATCAATAAAAATTCTGTTACAGATTTACGCGCTTCGGTAACTCTGGCAGAAGATTTACTGTTTACTTCCATTCCGTCCATACATCCTGTTACACAAGATGCCATTAATTTTGGCATTGGTCTTGGATCCGCTTCACTACCTTTAGAAACTTCAACTAAACAACAACGACATTTTCCGCCGCTGCCTTTTAATTTTGAGTAATAGCACATGGCTGGCGGAACCAAATCTCCACCAATCATACGTGCAGCCTGCAGGATCGTTGTTCCTGGCTCTACGTCTATACTTTGACCGTCTATGGTTACTTTCATCTCTTACTTTTGTTTTTTTAGTTTCAGGTTTCACGTTTCAGGTTTTCACTTGAAACCAAAAAAACTTGAAACTTGAAACTATTTTAAACTTTTTTGTTGAAAGTCGGAATATTTTAAAGAATTGCTGTCCTTTTTAATATTATGAACTTTATAACTTTCTGCTTTTTATTTTTATACGATTACTTTACCGCCTACTAAATGCTTCACTTGTGAAAAAGGTTCAGCAACAAAGTGATCTCTATTTTTGATTTTTTCAGGGAAACGAACGTGATATTCAAATTCATCTCTAAAGTGACGAATCGCTGCTGCTACTGGCCAAGAAGCGGCGTCACCAAGCGGACAAATTGTGTTTCCTTCAATTTTACTTTGAATACTCCAAAGCAATTCGATATCTTCTTCACGGCCTTGACCGTTTTCAATTCTCCATAAGATTTTTTCTAACCATCCTGTTCCTTCACGGCAAGGTGTACATTGACCGCAAGATTCGTGGTGGTAAAAACGTGCAAAGTTCCAAGTGTTTCTTACGACACAAGCAGTATCGTTGTAAACAATAAATCCTCCAGAACCTAACATCGATCCGGTAGCAAAACCACCATCACTTAAAGATTCGTAAGTCATTAAACGATCTTCACCATTTGCTGTTTTGAAAATCAATTCGGCTGGTAAAATTGGCACAGATGAACCTCCCGGCACAAATGCTTTTAAAGGACGACTTGAAGACATTCCTCCTAAATATTCATCAGAATTCATGAATTCGTCAACGCTTAAACCTAATTCAATTTCGTAAACTCCAGGATTTTTGATGTGTCCGGAAGCAGAAATTAATTTAGTTCCTGTAGAACGGCCAATTCCAATTTTAGCATAATCGTCACCAGAATTGTTTACAATCCACGGCACCGTTGCAATAGTTTCAACGTTATTTACCACTGTTGGGTTTGCCCAAAGTCCTGAAACTGCAGGGAATGGCGGTTTAATACGAGGATTTCCTCTTTTACCTTCCAAAGACTCAATAAGTGCAGTTTCTTCTCCACAGATATAAGCTCCGGCTCCACAGTGAACGTGTAACTCTAAATCATAACCCGTACCTAATATATTTTTTCCTAACCATCCGGCAGCCTTAGCTTCGGCGATTGCTCTTTCTAAAATTTTGAAAACCCACATATATTCTCCACGAATGTAGATATACGAAAGGTTAGCGCCTAAAGCGTAACTAGAAGTAATCATTCCTTCGATCAATAAATGAGGAATAAATTCCATCAAATAACGATCTTTGAACGTTCCCGGCTCTGATTCGTCGGCGTTACAAACTAAATGTCTTGGTTTTCCTGATTTTTTATCAATAAAGCTCCATTTCATTCCGGCAGGGAAACCCGCACCACCACGACCACGAAGACCTGACTTTTTTACTTCTTCAGTAACTTCATCCGGTGTAAGTGTTTTTAAAGCTTTTTCTACAGAAGCGTAACCACCATTTTGGCGATATACTTCGTAGGTTTTAATTCCAGGAATATTGATTTTATCTAATAATATTTTTTGTGACATCTTATTTATCGTGTAATATTATTTTATCATCTTTACAATCAGCGATTAACTGATCGATTTTTTCTTCTGTCAATTTCTCTTTGTAGAAATCACCTAACTGCATCATCGGAGCGTATCCGCATGCACCTAAACATTCTACACCAGCAATGGTAAACATTCCGTCAGCGGTTGTTTCACCCATTTTAATGCCTAATTTTTCAGAAGTATAATCCATTAAATTTTCGGCACCGCTTAAACAACAACAAGACGTCTGGCAAAATTCAAACATGTATTTTCCAATTGGTTTTTGGTTGAACATGGTATAAAAAGTAACCACTTCATAAACCTCAATTGGTTTTATCTGAAGAATTTCGGCAACCTTGTCCTGCAATTCAATGCTAAGCCAGTTGTTATGCGCGTCCTGCACTTCGTGCAAAACAGGCAGTAAAGCCGATTTTTGTTTGCCTTCCGGATAATGACTAATCAATTCATTGATACGAGCGATCAATGCCTCAGTCATATTTATTTCTTGTTTGTAATGTTTACGTTCCATTTTTTATTTTGGATTTTAGATTTTAGATTTTAGATTTTTCAATCTGGATCTATAATCGGCATTCTTTTTAAATTTTAGATTTCTGATTTTAAATTTTAGATCTTCCAATCTGCAATCTAAATTCTAAAATCTGCAATCTTTTTAGGCGTCTAATTCTCCTGCAATTACGTTTAAACTCGAAAGGATAACAATTGCATCAGAAAGTAACGCACCTTTAATCATTTCAGGATATGCCTGGTAGTAAATAAAACAAGGTCTTCTGAAATGTAATCTATATGGAGTTCTGCTTCCGTCTGTAACTAAATAAAAACCTATCTCTCCGTTTCCTCCTTCAACAGGATGGTAAATTTCGGCAACCGGAACAGGAACTTCTCCCATTACGATTTTAAAGTGATAGATTAAGGATTCCATCGAATTATATACATCTTCTTTTGGAGGAAGATAATAATCAGGAACCTGAGCATGGTATTCGTTTCCTTCTGGCATTTTTTCCAAAGCCTGACGAATAATGCTTAAACTTTCCCAAACTTCAGCATTACGAACACAGAAACGATCGTATGTATCACCTGATTTTCCAACAGGAACAATAAAATCAAAATCTTCGTAAGATGAGTAAGGCTGAGCCACACGAACATCGTAATCAACTCCGGCAGCACGTAAGTTTGGACCTGTAAATCCGTAAGCCATTGCTTGTTCAGCAGAGATTGCACCTACGTTTACAGTTCTGTCAAGGAAAATTCTGTTTCTTTCGAATAAGTTTTCGAATTCTTTCCAGGCTACTGGAAATTCTTCAAGGAATTTATCTAGTTTTTTGAAAGCTTCTGGAGACCAATCTCTTTCAAAACCACCAATTCTTCCCATATTTGTAGTCAAACGAGCTCCACAAATTTCTTCGTAGATTTCGTAGATTTTTTCTCTAAATTGAAAAACGTATAAGAAACCAGTATACGCACCAGTATCAACCCCAAGAATCGAGTTACAGATTAAATGGTCTGTAATACGAGCCAGCTCCATTACAATAACCCTTAAGTATTGTGCTCTTTTTGGAACTTCAACACCTAATAGTTTTTCTAGTGTCATCCACCATCCCATATTATTAATAGGAGAGGAGCAATAGTTCATACGGTCTGTAAGAGGAGTAATTTGGTAAAACGGACGATTTTCGGCAATTTTTTCGAAAGCTCTGTGGATGTAACCAATAGTTGGTTCGGCTTCCAGAATTCTTTCACCATCCATTAATAGGATATTTTGAAAAATACCGTGAGTCGCAGGGTGGGTAGGACCTAAATTTAGTACTGAAAGCTCGCTTCCGTCTTCGTTTAGTTTCTCCTTAATTATTTTAGCATAACGATGCTCTGGTGGTAATAATAGTTCTGACATTTTATAATGTTGAATTATTTATTTTTTAGCAATTTGTTGTTGTTCTTCCAAAGAATCTGTCGTCTTTATCAGTTCTTCCGCTGTCTTCCATTGGGAATTCTTTTCTCATTGGGAAAGACACCATTTCATCCATATTCAAAATACGTTTCAATTGCGGATGGCCAATAAAATTGATTCCGTAGAAATCGTATGTTTCTCTTTCCATCCAGTTTGAACTTAAAAAGATATTTGAAACAGTTTTTATTTCTGGTTTTTCGCCATTCAGATAAACTTTAATTCTAAGACGTTTGTTTTCGTACCAGTTGTGCAAATGATATACGATAGCAAACTGACGTTCTGAATCGTTGTCCGGGTAATGAACCCCGCATAAATCTGTTAAAAAGTGAAAACGTAGTTCAGAATCGTTTTTAAGGAATAAAATCAACGCTGTAATTTTATCAGCTGAAGCTTCTAAAGAAAAAATATCTCTTTCTTGCTGAAAGTTAAAAACATCGTTATTAAATGTTTCTGTAAGTTTATCTTGAATCAGGGTATTTTCTAAAGCCATCTTATGAGATATTATATGAAGCTAATAATTCTTGGTATTCTGGTGAACTTCTGCGTCTAACAGATTCGCTTTTTACCAATTCTTGTAATCTCATTACACCGTCAACAATCTGCTCTGGTCTTGGCGGGCATCCAGGAACGTAAACGTCAACCGGGATTACTTTATCAATTCCTTGTAAAACTGAGTAAGTATCGAAAATACCTCCTGATGAAGCGCAAGCTCCAACAGCAATTACCCAGCGAGGCTCAGACATTTGTTCGTAAACTTGTCTTAAAATTGGAGCCATTTTTTTAGAAATAGTTCCCATTACTAATAACATATCTGCCTGACGAGGAGAAAAACTCACACGCTCAGAGCCAAATCGTGCTAAATCGTAATGTGAAGCCATTGTTGCCATAAACTCAATTCCGCAGCAAGATGTTGCGAATGGTAAAGGCCAAAGAGAATTCGCGCGTGCCAAACCAACAACGTCATTTAGTTTTGTAGCGAAGAAACCTTCTCCTACAACCCCTTCCGGTGGCGCAACCATATTTACATTTGAATCGCTCATTTTATTTTAGATTTCTGATTTTAGATTTTAGATTTGTTGAAATCGTAAAAAGTAAAATCAATTTTTTTAAATCAGTATATTAATTCAAAGGAGTTTAAATTTTAAATTTTAATTCGAGACATAATCTAAAATCAGAAATCTAAAATCTAAAATCACATTTATTCCCAGTCTAAAGCTCTCTTTTTGATGATGTAGAAAAAACCAACTAAAAGTAAAGCCATAAAAACGACCATTTTAAGCATTCCTTCTATACCAAGATCTTTAAAGTTTACTGCCCACGGATAAAGGAAAATTACCTCTACGTCAAACAATACGAACAAAATTGCTACCAGAAAATATTTTACAGAAAAAGGAATACGGGCATTACCAACAGATTCGATACCGCACTCGAAGTTTTTATCTTTTACTTCAGAGGTTCTTTTTGGGCCTAATTTTCCAGAAATAATGATTGTTCCTACCACAAAACCAACAGCCAGAATGAACTGCATTAAGATAGGAATGTAACTGTATTGATCAGATTGCATAAGCTTAGCTTTTTTACTTAAAGAATAAGCCACAAAGATAACTTTCAACTATGTAAATCACAAACTAAAGGGAGATATAAGTACATCATGAAAGCGCGTTTATATGTAATTTTTATTGATTATAAATAACACGTGCTTTTTTTAATATTTTTTTAAGAAATGGACAAAAAAAAACGTCTCGAAATAAATCGAAACGTTTTTAAAACCATTCAGAGGCAAAAAAAATAAATTGCTATATTTTTCTTAGATTACTGCTACTTTAGCAGCAACTTTCCCTTTTCTTCCTTCTTCTTCTTCATAGCTTACACGGTCTCCTTCGCGTAATTCTTCCGCGTTAATTCCTGAAGCGTGAACGAAGATGTCCTTTCCTGTTTCTTCGTCTGTAATGAATCCATAACCTTTAGATTCATTGAAAAATTTTACTGTACCTGTACGCATTGTAATTGTAATAATAATTTATAATAAAGCAAATGTAATATATAAATTCATACAAAAGACATCTACCTGTTAATTTTTTGTAAAAATTATTGATTTCCAGTGTTTTTACGTAGTTTATTGCATCAAATTATATATGAAATACCATAATTTGAGAATCGTTAATTGTAAGAATATCAAAAAGATGAACTTGTAGGAATTTAATATTTGAATAAGTGTAAATCAGCCCATTATTTTTTGTGACTTAATTGCATAAAAAAACAGCTGAATTTTCAGCTGTTTTTAAATATTTAAATTTCTATTAATTATATAGAATCAATTTTAATGTGTAATTCTTTTAATTGCGATTCATCAATTGTTGATGGAGCATCGATCATAACATCGCGTCCTGAATTATTTTTAGGAAAAGCGATAAAATCTCTAATTGTTTCCTGACCGCCTAAAATGGCAACCAATCTATCCAGACCAAAAGCTAAACCACCGTGAGGAGGCGCTCCAAATTGAAAAGCATCCATTAAGAAACCAAACTGTGCTTTTGCTTCTTCTTCAGTAAATCCTAAATACTTGAACATTAACTGCTGTGTTGCTTTATCATGAATACGAATTGATCCACCGCCAATTTCGTTTCCGTTTAAAACCATATCGTAAGCATTGGCACGAACTTTTCCAGGTTCTGTTTCCAGCATAGTCATATCTTCTGGTTTTGGAGAAGTAAACGGGTGGTGCATTGCGTGGTAACGACCGCTTTCTTCGTCAAGTTCCAATAATGGGAAATCAACAACCCATAATGGAGCAAATTCTTCAGGATTACGCAATCCTAAACGAGTTGCTAATTCCATACGAAGTGCAGAAAGCTGCGCACGTGTTTTGTTAGCAGGTCCGGAAAGTACAAAAATCATGTCTCCAGGATTTGCTTCTGTAGCTTTTGCCCAGTTTGCTAAATCATCATTATCGTAGAATTTATCTACAGATGATTTGAAAGTTCCATCTTCATTGCATTTTACATAAACCATTCCAGACGCTCCAACTTGCGGACGTTTTACCCAGTCAATTAATCCGTCAATTTCTTTACGGGTATAATTTCCTGCTCCCGGAACTGCAATTCCCACCACTAATTCAGCTGAATTGAAAACAGGGAATTCTTTATGCTGTGCAAATTCGTTTAATTCACCAAATTTCATCCCGAAACGAATGTCCGGTTTGTCATTTCCGTATGTTTTCATAGCATAGTCGTAGGTAATTCTTGGGAATTTCTCTACTTCTATACCTTTAATTTCTTTTAATAAATGTCTTGTCAAACCTTCAAAAACATTCAAAATGTCTTCTTGCTCGACAAATGCCATTTCGCAGTCAATTTGTGTAAACTCAGGCTGACGGTCTGCACGTAAATCTTCATCACGGAAACATTTCACAATTTGGAAATATTTATCCATTCCACCTACCATCAATAATTGTTTGAAAGTCTGCGGAGATTGTGGCAATGCATAAAACTGTCCTTCGTTCATACGGCTTGGTACAACGAAATCTCTTGCTCCTTCCGGGGTTGATTTAATTAAATAAGGAGTTTCAACTTCGCAGAAATCTAAATCAGATAGATATTTACGAACTTCCATTGCTACTTTATGACGGAACAATAAGCTGTTTTTTACCGGATTTCTACGAATATCTAAATAACGGTATTTCATTCTGATATCTTCACCACCGTCAGTTTCATCTTCAATTGTGAAAGGAGGCGTTAAAGCAGCATTTAAAATCGTTAATTCAGAAACTAAAATTTCGATTTCACCAGTCGGAATGTTTTTGTTTTTAGCTTCACGCTCAATAACAGTTCCTTTTACCTGAATTACAAATTCACGACCAAGAGTTTTGGCTAATTCAAAAACAGTTTTATCGGTACGACTTTCGTCGAAAATAAGCTGTGTAATTCCATAACGGTCGCGTAAATCGACCCAGTTCATAAATCCTTTATCACGTGATTTTTGAACCCAGCCCGCAAGTGTAACTTCGGTATTAATATTTGAAGCGTTTAGTTCGCCGCAATTATGACTTCTATACATAATCTCAATTTTAGACTGCAAAAGTAAACACAAAATTCAAATTAATATAACAAAGTGTGCAACTAGATGATTATTAATTTAAAATATTTTGTTAATTCTGAAATTTTGAACTTGTAATTTCTTTAGATTTGATGTACTAAAAACAAACTTTAATACTATGAAGAAACTTCTTATTGCCGGTTTAGTGCTTTTCAGTGCTTTGAATATCAGCGCACAATCTAAAAAGTATGTAACTTTTGAAGCAAATATCGCCAACAGAAATACTGACATTATAAAGATTATTAATGAAGGCAGAGTAATCAAAACCATTTATGTTGATAAGAATGGTATTTTTAAAGATACTCTGTCTGTTGATGGAGGCAGAAGCCGATTATATGATGGTGTAGAATCGACAGAATTGTTTCTAAAAAACGGTTACGATATAAAACTGAAAATGGATGCCAAACAATTTGATGAATCTATTGTTTACACTGGTAAAGGAAGTGCCGAAAACAACATTTTAGCGCAGCGTATTTTAGCCGATGAAAAACTTTATGACAATAGTGTTGCTTCTCTGGACGATGCTGCTTTTAATAAGTTGGTCGATGCAAAAAAAGCCGGCGATGCTGCTCGTTTAAAAGATAAAAATCTAGATCCAGAATTTGTAAAAATTGAAACAGAAAATGGAGCTAACGCAATTGCAGAAATCTCTCAATATCGTAAGGAAGCTCAGGATATTGCAAAAATGAACAACAGACCTTCTCCAGGTTTTGATTATGAAAACCATAAAGGCGGTAAAACCAAACTTTCTGATTTAAAAGGTAAATATGTTTATATTGATCTTTGGGCAACTTGGTGCGGACCTTGTAGAGGAGAAATTCCTTATTTGCAAAAAGTGGAAGAAAAATATCATGGAAAAAATATTGAGTTCGTAAGTATTTCTATAGACACGCCAAAAGATCATGATAAATGGCAAAAGTTTGTAACCGATAAACAACTTGGAGGGATTCAGTTATTTTCTGATAATGAATGGAAATCGGAGTTTGTAACAAGTTATAATGTAACCGGAATTCCAAGATTCATTTTAATTGACCCAAAAGGTAATGTTGTCGATGCAAATGCATCAAGACCCTCTTCTCCAGACCTTGAAAAGCAGTTAGACTCATTATTGAACTAATTTATGCACTAAATTTATAACGTTATCGTAGTTTTAGTTTTTTGCTAAAACACCAGCAAAACCAATGCCTCAGCGTTGGTTTTTTTGTTTCTGGGAAATTTCCAATGTTAAGTTTTTATTCAATGTTACCAAATTGTTAAGTAAAAGTTTTTTTAATGTAAACATTTGATTATATTTGGTAATGATTTCTTAACATTAATACCTAAAGATATGAAAAAGAGTGTAATTTTAGCAGCGTTGTTGTTCTCTGGAATATTAGCTGCACAAGAAGTGAATCCTGAATTAGAAGCTGTTGGAAGCAAAGTAAAAGCTACTTATTATTATGATAATGGCAGAGTACAGCAAGAAGGTTTCTTTAAGGATGGTAAATTAGATGGTGTTTGGGTATCATATGATGAAAGAGGAAATAAAAAAGCCATTGGAGAATACACAGACGGAGTTAAAACTGGAAAATGGATTTATTTTAATGACAACAACAATT
Organism: Flavobacterium sp. FG68; assembly: GCF_057808895.1. Taxonomy (NCBI): domain Bacteria; kingdom Pseudomonadati; phylum Bacteroidota; class Flavobacteriia; order Flavobacteriales; family Flavobacteriaceae; genus Flavobacterium; species Flavobacterium sp. FG68. The sequence goes on along the minus strand of NZ_JBMDIY010000007.1, from coordinate 98,336 downwards.
TAAGCGAAGTTGCTTATGTTGACAATAAAGTAGCTTCAGTTAAAAACTTACAGAAAAATGCTTTAGCAAACAGAAACTAATTAGTTTCGACGATTTATAACAAAGAGGCTGTCTCAACTTTTGAGATAGCCTCTTTGTTATTTTTACATGTTTCCTTGTTCTGTAGGAACATTTCATTGGTAGAAAATTATATTATTATAATGGATTACGTTCCGTAGGAATGTTTTATTTATACATTTTTAATAATCTGACCTATCAAACGTTCCTACGGAACGCAAATGGTGTTGGCCTTTTTTTTCTACCTACGAAACATTCCTATGGAATGATAATTAGGAGATCAACAAATAATTATAGTAAAAGGGCTGGTTCGACTTTTGATACAGCTTTTTTATGCCCGTTTTTTAGATTTTTTTCTTCTTCCAAACCAAATTATAAAACCGGTTACAGGTAAAGCCGAAGCTATTAAGCTTACTGTAAAAGCAATAATTTTTCCGAGTAAATCTAAAATTTGTCCCGTGTGAATTCCGTAATTCATTTCGACAACCTGCAGACCTAAACTTTTTGATTGATACGGGTCACTTTGAATTAATTTTCCGTCTTGCGGATGAAAATAATAATTGCTTTGATGATCGTATCGTAAGGCATGAGGGTATGCTCCGGTGTTGATGATATCGCCTTTTTGCTGTGGATATATAACAAAAAGCATTTCGGCTTTTGGCTGCAATTTCATGGTTTCAATAAAAGCCCGATCGACAGCTGTTATAGAATTAGAATCGAATTTTGTTGTGTCGATTACTGGCGCTTTTGTTTCTGCAGCTTTGTCTCCGCCAAAATTGAATGTTTTGTAAATTCCATCGCCAACCCATTCGTAGGTAAAAGTTAATCCGGTTATGGCAAGAATAAGTGCAATTAGTGCAATGTAAAATCCTGAAGTATTATGCCAGTCATAATTTACACGACGCCATCTTGCGGACCATTTTACGGTGAAACTTCTTTTAACATCGCTTCTTCGTTTTGGCCACCATTGAATAATTCCCGAAATCAGTAAAATAATAAAAATTAGGGTCGAAACGCCAATAATATGTTTTCCGATATAATCCGGCAGAAGCAAATACAAGTGAATATATTCGACAATGATGAAAAAATCGGTTTTGGGATTTTCAGTTTTTAGATATTCTCCTGTGTATGGATTAAAATAGAGATATAAATTTTCGGTATCAGAATAAGTGAAAACAATTGCCGAACGGTTTTTTCCATAATAAGAAACCATTGATTGTTTGTTCTTCGGAAGAATTTCTTTTGCCTTTTCCTGTAAAACCGAAGGCATTAAAAAGGGTTTGTTTTGAGGTTCAACCAAACGCCATTCTTTTCGGGTAATGTCTTTTATTTCGTCGTGAAAACAGAATATACAGCCCGTAATACAGACTATAAAAACAATAAGCCCGGAAATTAATCCGAGCCATTTATGTAGAAAACGTATTTGCGTTTTGAATCCCATTTTTTGATTAAAAGCGTAAAAGTAGACGCAAAATCAATAGAGGGCAAATAATTTATGCTAATTTTAAGCTATTGCTCAAAAAGTAAAAAAAGTTAGCCACGAATTTCACAAATTTCCACAAATTTAATTCGTGCAAATTCGTGAAATTCGTGGCGGAAAAATTTTAGACTTTTGTTTCTGCAACAACTTCTTTTTTAGGCTTTAAGTGATACGCCGTATAAAGTGTTATAGAAGCCAAAGCAATCCAGAAAACATCAATAAAGAAAATCTGAATTTTGTGTTCCATAAACGAAGTCCAAAACCAATCTCCGGAAACAATTCCGTTTGTTATTGGAATTAAAAATCCTAGAATACTTCCTGAAATTAAACAGAACTTATTCGTAAAATCATCATTCTTTTTAATGATGAAGAATACGGTTAATATAAGCCATCCACCAAAATATAAACTGAATAAGCTGGACTGGCTTAGCGGATAAAATATTTTTGAACCAATAAAAGCCAAAGCCGTAATAGGATACATACTCAAACAAATGGCCAGATAAATGCGCACAACGGCAGCGTTGAAACGTCTTTTCTTTTCAGGTAAATTATTCTTTTGTCTTGCTACCAACCAAATCATAACGCCGGAAATGATGACAAAACACGTTATAATTCCCAAAATGAAACTGACAATTTTTAGAGCATATCCGCCGTAATCACCAAAGTGAATTCTATATAAAACATTTTTTACAACATCAATATAGCCATTTTGAGTAATCGGGTTTTTGCGGGCGACTTCTTTTCTGTCAGCAATGCGATATACTACTTTTCCAATTCCGGTAAATTTTTTGTCACTCAATAATTCACCTTCAACTAAAACGTGCATGTTGGCATCGCCATAATTTTGAATAAAAACTCGGGTAATTTCAAAATCAGACCAATTACTTTTTGCTTTAGAAACTAACTGATTGATATTAAAAGGCGTCGCTAATTTTTTATTGTCAAATTTAAAATCAGGATCGTTGTATTCTAATTCTTTATATAATTTGTTTTCGTCACCTTTATACAAAGCCATCACAGCGGGCGCAACGATTAAAAGTTTAATCATGAAAAATGCTCCGGTTACAGCATAAACAAACTGAAACGGAAGTCCAATCATTCCTAATGCTGTGTGCGCATCTGTCCACAATGTTTTTAATTTTTCCTTTGGACGGAAAACATAAAAGTTAGAAACGATTTTTTTCCAATGCAATAAAAGTCCGGTTACAATGGCAAATAAGAAAAACAAAGCCGTAAATCCTGAAAGATAATAGCCAACCGGATACGGAATCTGCGCCAGAAAATGCAAACGATATAAAAATTCCCCTAAAGAATAAGATTCTTCGTAAGTGTAGGATTTGAATTTTTTGTTGTCCAGATAAAAGAATGTTCCTTCTTTTTGTTTGGCTGAAGCCAAAGTATCTTTGGTACCTTCCATATAAACGGCAACTCTGTTTTCTGTAGAAGGTTTAGATATGGTTATATTTCTTCCGTGTAAAACGTATTCTTTATCAAGATTTTTTAAAGCTTTATTGTAATCTAATTCAATTTCTTTTGTAATGGCGGTAGATTCGCTTCTTTCCCAATTGATAATTTCATCTCTAAAAAAAGAAAAAGACCCTGCAAAAAAGATCACAAAAAGTACAACACTAATTACAATTCCGCTAACGGTATGTGTATGAAAATAAATATTATAATGGCGATTATTCATAAGGATTACGCAACGGGATTATAAGTTTGACCAAGGTAAATAAGAGCAGAAAAAACTAAAGTAAGAAGAAGGTAAATTCCCCAAATTTTCAATCCGCTTTTGGATAGGAATGCCAAAACCATCAAAACAACCCAAAGTATAAATCCGCTAAAAGCCATTGTCATTAAAACTTCCGGACGATTAAACCAGGAAGCTAATGCTAAATGGAAAGTGACAGAAACAAAGTAACCGCCTAAAATTGCTGCGGTAATTTTGGCAAAACGAGGCCAAAAAGCTGGAGTTAAATATTTTGAATTTGCTGGCATTGGTCAAAAAAAGTTTAATTGTAATAAAGTTCTAATAAAGCAACAAGAATTAAGATGGTTAAAAGTGCTTTGCTATTTACTTTTTTTAATGGTCTAAGAATGATAATTAAACTCCCAATTGCCATTAGCTGAATAAAAAACATTAAAGTTCCGCTTCCTAAAGACTGCGTAAAAAGCCAGATGGCATAAGCAGCTACAAGAAGTGTTAAACCAGTAATTTTAGTTTGTTTTGGATTTTTCCGCATCCATTTTTCAAAACCAAAATCATATGATAATGCGGCTCTTTTTGAAGTGTAGTAAAGGGTATAAAAAGCTAAAAAAACGATAAGGCTTGCTATTGTTATCATGATTTTACAGATTGAATTAAATTATCGTCCAGTTTATGAGATGATAATTTTAAATTGTTTTTGATTCTGCAAATCTAAGTCATGAATGCCAACAATCCAAGCTATTTTTATTTATTCTAAATTAAATTTTAAAAATAAAATGATTTAATTCGATACTATAAATAAAAAAACCTGTTCAAATGAATGAACAGGTTCTGTGTATAATTGAAAAATTATTCTGATTACAATTCTAAAGCACGTTTAGCATCGCCATTCATCAATAATTCTAATGGGTTTTCTAAAGCTTCTTTCACAGCAACTAAGAAACCAACAGACTCACGTCCGTCGATGATTCTGTGGTCGTAAGAAAGTGCAACATACATCATTGGGTGAATTTCAACCTTTCCGTTTACAGCAATTGGACGCTCAATAATGTTGTGCATTCCTAAAATTCCTGATTGAGGAGGGTTGATAATTGGAGTAGATAACATACTTCCAAAAACACCACCATTTGTAATTGTGAAAGTTCCACCTGTCATATCATCAACAGTAATTTGACCATCACGAGCTCTTAAGGCTAATCTTTTGATTTCAGCTTCAATTCCACGGAAAGTTAATAATTCTGCATTACGAACAACAGGAACCATTAATCCTTTTGGTCCAGAAACTGCGATTGAGATATCAGCAAAATCGTAAGCAATTTTGTAATCACCATCCATCATTGAGTTAACATCTGGGTACAATTGTAAAGCTCTTGTAACTGCTTTTGTAAAGAATGACATGAAACCTAAACCTAAACCACCATGTTTAGTTTTGAAAGCATCTTTGTATTCATTACGAATTTGGTTAATTGGCGTCATGTTTACTTCGTTGAAAGTAGTAAGCATAGCTGTTTCGTTTTTAGCCGAAACTAGTCTTTCTGCTACTTTACGACGTAACATAGATAATTTTGTACGCTCAGTTCCACGGCTTCCACCAGTTGGAGTTCCCATAGAAGGTACTGCATTTACAGCATCATCTTTAGTAATTCTTCCGCCTTTACCAGTTCCAGAAACTGTAGCCGGAGCAATATTTTTTTCGTCTAATATTTTTCTTGCTGCAGGAGATGGAGTTCCAGCTGCGTAACTTGTTGCTGCCGGAGCTTGAACCGGAGCTGTTTTTGGAGCCTCAGCTTTTACTTCTGCTTTTGGAGCTTCAGCCTTTGGAGCCTCAGCTTTAGGTGCTTCTGCTGCCGGAGCGCCGCCTGCAGGTTTTGCTGCATCAGTATCAATTAAACAAACTACAGCGCCTACAGCTACTGTATCACCTTCTTCAGCTTTTAGTGTAATAACACCGCTCATTTCAGCAGGTAATTCAAGAGTAGCTTTATCTGAATCAACTTCAGCAATAGCCTGATCTTTTTCTACATAATCTCCGTCTTTTACTAACCAAGTTGCAATTTCAACTTCTTTTATTGATTCCCCTGGTGATGGGACTTTCATTTCTAAAATCATCTTTGTTTTTGTTTAAGGTTTTTATGGTTTCAATCCCGATAGCTATCGGGACTGAAACTTGAAACATTTTCTTTTTATCTGAATAAATTTTTATCGAATACCATTCTAATTGCATCTGCGTGACGACGTTTTGCACGTGTGTAACTTCCAGATGCCGGAGCAGCATATGCTTTTAATGAAGCCAATCTCCATTTTACAAGATCAAAGTTCATCAACATAAAGCTGTAAGCTCCCATGTTTTTAGGTTCTTCCTGAGCCCAAACATAATCATCAGCGTTTGGATATTGTGCGATAATTGCTTTTAATTGCTCAACTGGTAAAGGGAATAATTGCTCAATACGAACAACTGCAACATCATTTCTTCCGTTGTTTTCTCTTTCTGCAACGATGTCATAGTAGAATTTACCAGTAACAAAAACTAATGTTTTTACTTTCTTTTTATCTACTGTATTGTCATCAATTGTTTCCTGGAAACTTCCTGTCGCTAATTCTTCAACTGTAGATACGCATCTTGGATCACGTAATAAACTTTTTGGAGAGAAAACTATTAAAGGTTTACGGAAATTAGTTTTCATTTGTCTTCTTAACAAGTGGAAGAAGTTGGCTGGCGTTGTACAATCGGCAACATACATGTTTTGTCTTGCACAAAGTTGTAAGTAACGCTCCATTCTTGCAGAAGAGTGTTCTGCACCTTGTCCTTCATATCCGTGAGGCAATAATAAAACAATACCGTTTTGGTTGTTCCATTTGTCTTCACCACATGAAATATATTGGTCAATCATAATTTGAGCTCCGTTAGAGAAATCTCCAAATTGTGCTTCCCAAATTGTTAACGCTTTTGGATTTGCTAATGCATATCCGTAATCAAAACCAAGAACTCCGTATTCAGATAAAAGTGAATTGAATACACCGAATTTTCCTTTTTTGTTTTCGATTCCGTCTAATAGAATTACTTCTTCTTCAGAATCTTCCACTTTTACTACAGCGTGACGGTGAGAGAAAGTTCCTCTTTCAACATCCTGACCAGAAATACGAACATCAAATCCTTCTGTTAAAAGCGAACCGTAAGCTAATGCTTCAGCAGTTCCCCAATCAACAGTGTTGTTGTCATATCCAGTTTTTCTGTCCGTAACAATTTTAGTTATTTTACTGATGAATTTTTTATCAGCTGGTAAAGTTGAGATTGTATTGATGATAGAATCTAATCCTTTTTTGTCAAAAGTAGTATCTACTTTTTGAAGCATTTGTGTATCAGTTACCTGAACAAATCCATCCCATTCGTTTTTCATGAATGGAGTTATGATTGTCAAATCTTTTTTACGAGAAGCTTCTAAATTTTCCTCTAAAGCAGATTTGTATTCTTTTTCTAAAGCATTTACATAAGATGCATCGATTACGCCGTCTGACAATAATTTCTCTGCATAAATATCTCTTGGATTTTTATGTTTTGCGATGATTTTATATAAAACCGGCTGCGTGAAACGAGGTTCGTCACCTTCATTATGACCGTATTTTCTGTATCCTAATAAATCGATAAATACGTCACGTCCAAATTGCATTCTGTAATCTAATGCAAAAGATACTGCGTGTACAACTGCCTCTGCATCATCAGCATTAACGTGTAATACCGGAGATAAAGTTACTTTAGCAACGTCTGTACAATAAGTTGATGAACGAGCGTCTAAATAGTTAGTTGTAAAACCAACCTGATTGTTAATTACAATATGAATTGTTCCTCCAGTTTTGTAGCCGTCAAGCTGCGCCATCTGAATAATTTCATATAAAATACCCTGACCTGCAATTGCAGCATCTCCGTGTACAGCGATTGGCAATACTTTAGAGAAATCTTCTGGGAAATATTTATCTTGTTTCGCTCTTGTAATACCTTCAATTACAGCTCCAACCGTTTCTAAGTGAGAAGGGTTTGGTGCTAAATTGATGTTGATACTTTTTCCAGATCTTGTTTTTTTGTCGGCAGTAAGACCTAAGTGGTATTTTACGTCACCATCAAAATATTCCTGATCGTAATCTTTACCGTCAAACTCACCAAAAATATCCTGAGTAGATTTATTAAAGATGTTTGCCAAAACGTTCAAACGACCACGGTGAGCCATTCCCATTACGAATTGTTCAACACCTTTTTCTGCAGCCTGCTCGATCAAAGCATCTAAAGCCGGAATAATAGATTCTCCACCTTCTAGTGAAAAACGTTTTTGTCCAACATATTTAGTGTGAAGGAAGTTCTCGAAAGAAACAGCTTCGTTTAATTTATTTAAGATTGTTTTCTTTTCTTCTGTAGAGAAATTTGGCTGATTAACATTGATAGCCAGTTTTTCCTGAATCCATTTTACAACGCCAGGATTTCTGATGTACATATATTCAATACCAATATGCTGGCAGTAAATAGCTTTAAGACGATTTACGATAGCTTCTAATGAAGAAGGCGGGATTCCGATTGTCTGCGCAGCATCAAAAACAGTTGAAAGGTCAGCTGCTGATAATCCGAAATTCTCAATATCTAAAGTAGGAGAAGAAGTTCTACGGTCACGAACAGGGTTTGTTTTTGTAAACAAGTGTCCGCGCGTACGGTATCCATCAATTAATTTTAAAACATTAAATTCTTTTTGCAGTTTGTCTGAAACCTGACTGTAATCTGTGTTTGGGCTAGTCACATACTCAACAATCGTCTGCACAGGATTTTCGTCATTATAAGTCGTTTGTCCAAAGTCAAAACCTTGAAAAAAACTTCTCCAGCTTGGCTCAACGCTGTCTGGGTTAACTAAATATTGATCGTATAATTGTGCAAAGAACTCGGTATGCGCTGCATTTAAAAATGAAAACCTATCCATAATATTAGTGAATATACTTTTTGTTAAATAGAAAGGCAAAAGTACAACAATCGACTTTATTTAAACCTTTTTTTTACGTACTTTTACGTAAAAATTTGTTAAAATAAACGTTAACTATGAAGAAAAAACATTTTTCAATCGATTGCAGATCTTTTTTTGTGATTTTGACAGTCTTATTCTCATGTTACGCAAATGCGCAGCAAACGTATGTTATTGATAACAAAAACCATTTCTGGGATAAAGTGCAGTTTGGAGGCGGACTCGGTTTAGGAATTGGTTCCGGTTATACAGACATATCAGTAATGCCAAGCGCAATTTACAATGTTAACGAAATTGTTTCCTTTGGTCTTGGTTTACAATTTGGTTACTTAAACTCAAAGGACTATTATGAATCGTATGTTTATGGCGGAAGTTTAATTACGCTTGTAAACCCAATTCCCGAAGTTCAATTATCTGCTGAATTAGAACAAGTAAGAGTAGATACAAGATATGAAGCCAACATCAACAGACCTGCTTTTTCTGATAGTTATTGGAATACCGCTTTATATCTTGGAGCAGGTTACAGAACCGGAAATGTGACAATTGGCGCACGTTATGATGTGTTATATGATCCAGATAAAAGTCTTTATGGATCTGGATTTATGCCTTTTGTGAGAGTGTATTTCTAAAAGTTGCTATCCCGATAGCTATCGGGACTGAGATGTTGAGATTCTAAGTTTTTAAGTAAAATAAATATGTTTATTCCAATCATAATGATTTCAAGTTTACTCTTTCTGCTAATTTTTGGCACGAAATCTTTAAACAAAACTCGAGAACAGCAATATGAGTTTTTAATTGAAAACATTAAAGATGAAGTAGATTTCTATTGTGAGCAGGTTAGAACTTTTAATTTTACAATAGGATTAAGGAATACTAATTTCTTATTTAATCACTGTGATTTATATGTGACAAAAAATGCAATTATAATATTGGGATTTAAGAAAGATAGTTTTTTTAAGCAACTTTCATTTCCGATAATTTTAACTCGTGATATTGATTATTTTCTGAATAAATTTCCTTTTGCTTATGTTAAAAAGCCTGATAAAATTAATTTTAACAATGGTATAGTAAAAATTAATTTTGGTGAAAAAGGAATTACCAAAACGGATGTAGTTCTTAAATTAAAATCGTTAGATGATAATGAAAGAAATAAAATTAAAGAGTTAGCAATAAACAACAACTGGAATATAAATTCTATTTAGAAAAAACTTTCGTGATCAAAAAAATCTCAGAACCTTAGCATCTCAGCATCTTTTTTTACTTGTAATGATTTCTAAACCAAACCTTCTGCCATTCTCTTTTTAAAATTAAAAAAGCAACCTGTTCAGCTAAAATTACCAAATCTGATCCATCTAGTTTTTTGATTTCGATTTCAGAAACATCAATAATGTAAAGTAGATTCAAATATTCAGCAAATTTGTACTGAATCATTCTGTAGATTTTTTCGTGAAGCTGGATTTTTAATTCTTCGGGAGAAATGCTAAGCGGAAAATCAATTCCTTCATTGGCCAGATTAAAATCTTTATTGATTTGCTCAATCAGACTTAAATATAAATTTTCTCTTTCGGCATCAGCCAATAAAAAATCGGTATTTTCAGGAATTGGAAACATTGATGCTCTTTAAGAATTGAGGCAAAGTTAAAACTAAAAAATCATTTAACCGTTGATTCTCTTTCAATGATTCTTGTGGGAAGTTCTATAATTTGATGCGTTACCGGTTTGTGTTCTTTTATGTCGGCAATTTCATCAATTAAAATAGAAACCGCTGTGTGTCCCATTTCAAATCCGGGCTGATCAATTGTCGTTAATTTAGGAGAAATTACCGTACTCATAAACCAGTTGCTAAAGCCAAAAACCGCCACCTGATCCGGTGTTTTTATTCCAGCTTCATTAAAATATTTTATGATTCCGATAGCGACTAAATCTGTAATCGCAAAAATGGCATCAATATCCGGATGTTCGTTCATGATTTTTTGGGCATTTTCATAGCCGTCTTCAAAATCAGTATTGTTATCGCAAACGTAAACCAATTTCGAATCGTATTCAATTCCGTGAGCTTCGAGCGCGCGTTTATAACCTAAAAAGCGATCAATAGAATTTTGAGGAACATACGAACCTCTAAAATGAGCGATTTTTTTATACCCTTTATTAATAAGATACGTAACAGCATCATAAGCTGCTTTGGCATCATTAATAACTACTTTAGAACATTCTACTCTTTTGGCAATTTTATCAAACAAAACAACAGGTGTATTTTTTCGAATCGCTTCATTAATATGAGAGAAATCATCTGTTTCGTTTGAAAGTGACATTAAAACGCCATCAACCCGCTTTTGAATTAATAAAGCAAGTTGTTTTTTCTCCATTTCATATTTTTCGTTTGATTGCAGAATGATAACCAAATAACCTCTTTTTTCGGCTTCTTCTAAAATGCCGTTTAAAACGCTCGAAAAAAAGTGATGAACCGTTGCGGGGATAATGACACCAATGGTTTTGGTTTCGTTGGTTCTTAAATTAACCGCTACAGAATTAGGCATATAGTTCATCGTTTCGGCCATTTCGATAACTTTGGCGCGTGTCGATTTGCTAATGTCTGTATATCCTTTTAATGCCTTTGAAACCGTTGTAACCGATATTCCTAAGGCCGAGGCTATATCTATTAATTTTGTATCATTCATGAAATAAATGTAGTAAAAAATAAACTTCATTAATAAAAAATATATTTCCGAAAACGTTTTAGGTGATTTCGAAAACGTTTTCGATTTAGAATTGCTAAATTGTGTTTAATTAGTGTTTTAAGTTTACAGTATAAATGAAAAATTTACTAACTAAACCAAAAAAATCATGAAACAGAAACATTCTTATTTAGGTATATTATTTTTGATAATGTGCCTAATTACTGTTCCAAATAATTTATTTGCCCAGGCAAAAAACACGGTGTCTGGAAAAGTATTAGACGAAACCGGACAATCAATTCCGGGAGCAAATGTATCTTTAAAAGACACTGGAAAAAATACGATAACAGATGAAAACGGACGCTATGTTTTTACCGATGTCATTGCCGGAAATTATGTTGTAGAAGCAACAAATGTAGGTTACAAAACATACAGCAAAGAAATTTCGGTAAAAGAAGGAGAATCTGTAGTGGCAGATTTACTTTTAGAAACCGAATCTCAAAGCTTGAAAGAAGTGGTAGTAACAGGTTCATCTGCCCCAAGATCGAAACTTGAATCCAGCGTTGCCATTACGACAATGGGAGCAAAAGCAATCGAAGACAGAGCGCCATCAAGTACGGCGGCTTTATTGCAGACAATTCCGGGATTTGTGGTTGAAGCATCTGGAGGAGAAATTGGAAACAACCTTTTTGCAAGAGGAATTCCGTCTGCGGGAGCTTATGAATATGTACAAATTCAGGAAGACGGATTACCGGTTTTTGAAGATGGTGCATTACAATTTGCCAACGCCGATACTTTTTACAGATTGGACGAAACGGTGAGTAAAATGGAAGCTGTTCGTGGAGGTTCTGCCTCAATTTTCGCTAACAATGCTCCTGGGGGAATCATCAACTTTATTTCTAAAACAGGTCAAAATGATTTTCAGGGAAGAGCAAAATTCACTACTTCAGATTACGGAATGTTCAGAACTGACCTTAATTTGTCTGGCGCTTTAATTCAGGATAAATTATTTTTTAATGTCGGCGGATTTTACAGAGCTGACAATGGTGTAAGAAATACTGGTTTTACAGCTAATAAAGGCGGACAAATCAAAGGAAATATTACTTATAAATTTGATGACAGCGATTATTTAAGAGTTAACTTCAAACATCTTGACGACAGAAACACATTCTATTTGCCAATTCCTTTAAAAAGCAATAACGGAAAAATCGAAGGTATCGACGGATTTAATCCAAATTACGGAACGTTGACTTCAGTAAATTTCAGTCATTTAAATGTTCCTCAATATGGAGGCGGAACTTTCAGCGCAGATTTAGAAGATGGTTCTCATCCTGTAATCAACTCAATTGGAGCTGAATTCAAAAAGAAAATTTCAGATAAAGTTACTTTCAAAAATGCCTTTAAACAAACGAGCATCGATTTAAATTACAATGCTATTTTCCCTAATGGCGGACCTTGGACACAAGATGCTTACGCAACAAGCGTTCAAAATACAACGGCTAGTAATTTGACGTACAGTTATGTAGATAACGGAGCTACTCTTGATCCAAATGCTTTAATCATGAGAGCAGACCTTTGGCACATTGAAAAGAAAATGAACAATTTTGCGAATAATTTCTCTTTTTCTTTTGATTTAGATCCTGTGAAATTAACGGCTGGTTACTACTATTCTAACTGGAAATCAAATCAATATTGGAACTGGAATTCCTATTTAGTAGGCGTTTCAGACAATCCAAGATTATTAAACGTAAAAGATAATACAACTGGAGTTGATCATACCTGGAATGGAGTTGAAAGAATTACTTGGTTAGAAAGAGATGCACAAACAAAAGGACTTTTGAATGATATTTATGCTGACGCAGAAATTAAAGCGACAGATAATTTGACTTTCAACGCAGGTTTAAGATACAACAAAGACAAATATTCCGGATACAGAGACAACGCTAGATTTTTCTCGGAAGATTTAGGAATTTTAGACAACAACACGGCCGATGATGCAGTAACAACTGTAAAAGGAAATCCGTACACCTATTGGAGATATGATGTAAGCGAATGGTCGTATACTGCCGCTGGAAACTACAAATTCAACGACAATATGGCTTCATATGTTCGTTACAGCCACGGATTTAGATCTCCAATTGAAGAATCATTTTATGATAATGCAGCCGATTTAAGCAAACTGGAAAATACTGAAGTAAATCAGTTTGAATTGGGTTATAAATATTCAAGTTCTTTCTTCTCTGTAAATGCGAATTTATTTCACATGAATTTGAAAAACGTTGCTTTCACGGATATTTTATCTGATGGATCTTCAGAAAATAAATTTGCCGACGTAAACAACATCGGTCTTGAAGTAGAAACCAATGCGAGATATGAATTCGTAAAACTGAACTTTACATTCACAGTTCAAAAACCAGAATACGATAATTTTACTGGAACAAATGCCGACGGTTCTACTTTTGATTTCAACGGAAATACAGCAAGAAGAATCCCTAAATTTTTCTGTAACCTAAGACCAGAAGTTGATATTACAAAAGATTTTACAGCTTACGTTCAGTTCTCTTATTACGATAAAAAATTCACGAATCAGGATAACAAACAAGTTTTACCGGCTTATAAAGAAGTTGGAGCAGGTTTAAATTACACGTATAAAAACCTTCGTTTTGCAGTCGATGCATCGAATTTATTCAACGAAATTGGTTTAACAGAAGGAGATCCAAGACAAACAACATCTGCAGCAAGCGATGTGTTCATGGCAAGACCTATTTTAGGACGCGCCTTCAGATTTTCTGTAGCCGTTAATTTCTAAATCTAATATACGCAAAGCTACTGTAGAGGCGCACAGCAGTGCGTCTCCACACAGTAACCACAACGAATAAAAAAATATTAAACACATAGAAACATAGATTTTTATACGCTAAAAAAAGAGCAAAAAAGAAACTAGTTTCCACACATAGCTATGTGAATTAATGCAAGTGAAACGCCTTTTGAGTTCAATCTAAGCTATGTTTCTATGTGTTAAATTTAATACACGTACAGTTACTGTAGAGGCGCACAGCAGTGCGTCTCCGAACAGTAACCACAAAGAAAAGCATAGACAAAACAAATAGAAAAATGAAAAACATAGGAATTAAAATCTCACTTTACCTCAATTATTTTGTCTTCGCTATTTTATTAAACAGCGTAGGAATTGTGATTTTAAAATCGCAGAAAAATTACGGAGTCGATGAAGTTCAGGCGAGTATTTTAGAGGCTTTTAAAGACATGCCAATTGCTATTGTATCCTTCTTTATAGCCTCTTTTCTGCCCCGAATAGGCTATAGAAAAGCTATGTTAATAGGATTGGCTTTAGTGACTTTAGCCTGTATTTCTATGTATTTTGGAAATTCATTTGACAATGCTAAAATCCTTTTTGCAACCGTTGGAGTTTCATTTGCCCTGATAAAAGTTTCCGTTTACTCGTTAATAGGAACCGTAACCGAAACCAAAAAAGAACACAACGCTTTAATGAGCAGTATTGAAGGTTTTTTTATGGTAGGAATTGCGCTGGCTTATTTTTTATTTCCGGCTTTTAATAACGAAAACGATCCAAATTCATGGTTAAATGTATATTGGTTATTGGCGGGATTATCATTTTTATCATTTCTGTTTTTACTATTTGTAAAATTTGAAGAAGCCGAAGTTTCGGCAGGAGTAAATCTAAAAGATGATTTTCTGCAGATGTTCAAATTAATGGCAAAACTGCTAACCGTTATTTTTGTTATTAGTATCTTTTTATTTGTAATGATCGAGCAGGGAATACTTTCATGGTTACCCACATTCAATACAAAAGTGCTTCATCTGCCGGAAAATATTAGTATTATGATGGCCAGTATTTTGGCCATTTCATTAGCAATTGGAAGATTGATTGCCGGAATTGTAACCAAAAAAGTAAACTGGATTTATGTTTTAAGTGTCTGCATTATTTCGGCCATGTTAATTGTTGTTTTTGTACTTCCAAAAACAGTTGGGCTAGAAGTAAAAAATATTAATACACTTTCAGATATTCCGTTAATTGGTTTTGCATTTCCTCTAATCGGATTATTTATTGCACCTATTTATCCGTTATTAAATTCGATTGTATTAAGTGCTTTACCAAAGAATTTACAAAGTTCCATGACCGGATTAATCGTGATTTTTTCTGCTCTTGGCGGGACATTAGGATCCAGAATAACAGGCTGGCTTTTTAAAAATGAAGGACCGGAAAAAGCTTTTTATTTCACCTTAATCCCAATGACTTTATTACTGATCTCATTTTTTATTCTTAAAAAAATAACTGCAAAAGATGAAATTTAAATTACATATAACCCAAACCATCGAAAAATTATTGGCTCAGGAAGATACTGACGGCGATAAAAAAATTACGATTGATGATAACGGTCCAAAAAAGTTTTTGCTGTACGATCTAGATGGAAATCCCGCAGATATTAAAGGAACTTATCAGCTTTCGAATTTATTGCAGGAATTGGCTTTGGCTAAAAAAAACAATACCGAATTTGCAGTAATCGATTTAAATGAAATTACCGAAGATCCTGTAAAACGTATTTCAAGAAAAATAAAAGATTTATATTGGAATGGTCTTACGCGAACAATTGATGCAACGGGCGTAAAGAAAATCCTGGAAGACGATAAAATCGAAAACGAATTTGCCTATCTATATGTGCCTTTTGGCGACGAAATTGTTTTTGATTATTTCAAGAAATTAGAAGCAACAACTCCAAAATTAAAAGTGGTACAGCTGCCTAAAAACATTTCACCTGAATATGTTTTATCACTGAATAAAAAACCGGGAATTCTGGCTTTGGCACTTCAAATAAAGAACAATGAAATTTTGGGTGTTCCGTTTGTGGTTCCCGGCGGAAGGTTCAACGAAATGTACGGTTGGGACAGTTATTTTATTGCCAAAGGACTTTTGATTGATGATAAAATTGATCTTGCTTTAGGAATTGCCGAAAACTTTAAATATCAAATTGATCATTACGGAAAAATTCTAAACGCCAACCGCAGTTATTATTTAACCCGCACACAGCCGCCGCTTTATACGTCTTTAATTATGGATGTTTTGGAAAGGTCTAATCCTGATATTTTTTGGATTGAAAGACATTTAAAAACCGCCATAAAAGAATATCTAACGGTTTGGATGGAAGAAGGAAAACGACTTACTGCAAATGGTTTAAATCGTTATAAAGCAGAAGGAATCGGACTTCCGTTTGAAGTTGAAGAAGGACATTTTGATGATATTCTGGAACAATATGCGCCAAAATATAATCTCTCAACCCGCGAATTCGAAAAGAAATATCTCGAAAGAGAAATTGTCGATCCGGAACTCGATAAATATTTTACACACGATCGAAGTATGCGCGAAAGCGGTCATGATACAACACATCGATTGGTTGGAGTCTGTGCTAATTTAAATACCGTCGCAATAAATAGTTTACTTTATAAATACGAAACTGATATTGCTTTTTTGATTAAGAAATACTTTAAAAACGAATTTCAATACTTTGAAGATAAATCTTTTTCAAGCGATTATTGGATTTTAAAATCATCAGAAAGAAGAGAAAAAATAAACAAATTGTTATGGAATCCTGAAAACGGAATTTATTTCGATTATGATTTTGTGAACGAAAAACAGCATGTTTTTGACGCTGCGACCACTTTTTACCCGCTTTGGGCAAAAATAAGCACGCAGGAACAAGCTGATATTTTGGTTAAAAAAACGCTTCCAAAGTTTAAAATGAAAGGCGGAATTGCCGGAAGCACCAAGGAATCAATTTCAGGTTTTGACGATAATTCGCCAACAAGACAATGGGATTATCCGTTTGGCTGGGCACCGCATCAAATGCTTTTGTGGGAAGGTTTATTAAATTATAATTTTAATGAAGAAGCGCAGGAAATGGTTTATCGCTGGCTTTGGCTGATTACCAGAAACGCGGTAGATTACAACGGAACAATTCCGGAAAAGTTTGATTTATCAATAAGTTCGCACAAAATTTTCGCCGAATACGGAAACGTAGGAACCGAATTTAATTACATAACCGAAGAAGGTTTTGGATGGATGAATGCTTCGTATCAATTTGGTTTAACCATTTTAGAAGATGATTTAAAACAAAAATTATCAGATTTAGTTGATCCAGATGATTTATTTTCATAAGCCTTCGACTTCGCTCAGGATGACACTCCGTTCTATAATAACGTTTGTCAGGCTGAGCGAAGTCGAAGCCCTTTTAGATGATACTGTAAATGACAAACCCGACAGGTTTTTAAAACCTGTCGGGTTTACTATGTGTAGATTTTTTCGCCACCAATTACACGAATTTTCACTAATTTAATTACAATGAATAATTCGTGGAAATTAGTGTAATTGCTTCGCCTATTCGCTATCGCTCGGGTCGTGGCAAACAAAAAAAATCTATATAATCCTTTTAATCTGTGGCAAAAAAACTAAACTTTCCTTCCCATTAAATTCTCACCAAAAGTTCTCAAAACATCTTTTTTCTCAGCGCTAATATCCATTTTATCTAAAGTATCAAAAGCTTTAAAAGTATACATTTCAATCGCTTCCTGAGTTGCTTTTGAAGCTCCAGATTCGTTAAAAATAGCTTTTGCAGTTTCTATTTTTTCTGAATTATCTTCTAATTGTAAGCTGAATAATTTTTGTAATTCTGAAGCTTTTTCAGCAGAAGAAAATTCTAAAGCTTTTAAGTATAAATAGGTTTTTTTGTTTTCGATAATATCACCGCCAACCTGTTTTCCAAAAGTTTCCGGGTCTCCAAAAGCATCTAAATAATCATCTTGTAATTGAAAAGCCAATCCTAAATTTAATCCGAAATCATAGATTAAATCGCCGTCTTTTTCAGAAGATTTGGCCACAATTGCACCCATTTTCATGGCAGCAGCAACCAAAACAGCAGTTTTATATTCTATCATTTTTAAGTATTCAGGAATCGTAACATCTTTGCGCGTTTCAAAATCAACATCCCATTGTTGTCCTTCACAAACTTCAAGAGCCGTTTTGCTAAAAAGTTTTGCTAAATCTCTAAAAACTGCCGGTTCGTATTGTTCAAAATATTGATATGCCAAAATAAGCATAGTATCACCAGAAAGAATTCCGGTGTTTAAATTCCATTTTTCATGAACCGTAACCTGACCTCTTCGCAAAGGCGCATCATCCATAATATCATCATGAACAAGCGAAAAATTATGAAAAACTTCAACTGCCATTGCCGCTGGAAGTGCCACTTTATAATTAGTATTAAAGACTTCTGCGGCCATTAAAGTAAGTACCGGACGCATGCGTTTTCCGCCAAGCCCTAAAATGTATTCAATAGGTTCGTAAAGATTTTTAGGTTCTTTATGTATGTCTTGTTTATTTAAATATTCAATAAAAAAATCCTGGTACTGACTAATATCGTGCATAAAATGAAATTCTGATTTACGAAGCCCAAAGATACGATTCATAATGAATTATTTCTTTCTTAAAATTAAAAGATAGTTTCCGCTTAAAATTGTCATTAAATCATCTAAATCTTAAGAAGTTAAAATTATTTTGAAAAAAACTTGGAAACTTTTTTGGTGTTTAGAGTTTCCTTTCTATATTTGCGCCATTAAATGGAAACTTAGAACACTAAAAAAGTTTCCGCGAAGAGTTTGAAAAATTTATAAACTCATTAAAATTAGGTATTTATGAAAACAACATGGACTATAGATTCTACTCAATCTGATGTTTTAATCAAAATGAGACATTCTATAATTGCTTATTTAGGAGGAACAACAAATAAATTTGACGGTTATGTGAATATTGAAGACAATGAAATTGAAGATGCATCGGTTGAATTTTCATTGGATATTAATAATAAAAAAGAAAGCTTTCAGCAAATCGATACGAATTTACAGCTTCAGGATTTCTTTGATGTAGACGAACATCCAATTATTAGTTTTAAATCGACTTCATTTCAAAAAATAAACAATAACATCAATTTCTTTAAAGGCGATTTAACGATAAAAGATGTAACAAGAGTGGTAGAACTTGATGCAGAATTTATTGGTGTTAACACTTACAACGGAGAAAAAAAGGTTGCTTTTGAGATTAAAGGAGATATCAAACGTCAGGATTTTGGTCTGGACTACAATTCTTTCCATCATAATGGAGGTTTAGCTCTTGGAAAAGATATTAAACTGATAGCCAATCTGGAATTTAGTATATAAATCTTACACAATGAATAATTTAATGTAAAATTATTACAAAAATGACGGAAACTATTTTTTTGATTTTAGTTTCCTAATTATATTTGTAATGCAATTGGAAAAATTAAAATGAAAGAGAAAATTATATCAAAAGCAAGTGAGTTGTTTTTAAGACTTGGTTTTAAGAGTGTTACAATGGATGATATTGCTGGAGAAATGTGTATCTCAAAAAAAACGATCTATAAATATTTTTGTAATAAAGAAGTTTTGATCGAAGAGAGTACCTCATCAGTTCACAGACAAGTACACGAAGTTATTGATACCATCGTAGCTAAAAACTACAACGCAATTCATGAGAATTTTGAGATTAGAGAAATGTTTCGCGATATGTTTAAAAACAGCACCGACACCTCTCCTTTATACCAGTTAAAAAAGCATTATCCTGAAATTTATCAAAATGTAATGACACACGAAATCGAACAGTGTAACCATTATTTTAGAGATAATATTTTAAAAGGCATTCGTGAAAATTTATATCGACCTGACATCAATATAGATTTGTATGTGAAATTTTATTACACCTTGATTTTTCACATTAATGAAACAACCATTTCTGAAAGAGAAGCGCAAAAAATAGAATTAGAAGCTTTAGAATATCATACCAGAGCGATGGCGACAGAAAAAGGTATAATCGAACTCGAAAAGCAGCTTGAAAAAATTAAAGAATAATCATAATCATCAATCTCTAAATAATATTTAACTACATATGAAACGAATAGTTCTTATATTTTTGTGCACAATTGGTCTGTCGGCCAACGCGCAAGTAACCACCTTAACCTTAAAAGACGCCATAAACTACGCGCTTCAAAATAAAGCCGATGCTAAAAAAGCAAAACTGGAGGTTGAAAACAGTGAATACAAAATTCAGGAAGTGCGTTCAAGAGCATTGCCTCAAATTAGTGCAAACGGAAACATAACATACAATCCGGTTATTCAGACAACAGTAATTGACGGAGCAGGATTTGGTGCGCCGGGAACTACAATCCAGGCAGCATTTGGTCAAAAATGGACATCAAACGCAGGGCTTTCTTTAACTCAGGCAATCTTTGATCAATCTGTTTTTACAGGTTTAAGAGCAGCAAGATCGACACGTGAATTTTATCAAATTAATGATCAGTTAACAGAAGAACAAGTTATTGAAAGAGTTGCAAATAACTACTATTCTGTATATGTACAAAAAGAAAGATTGGTTTTGTTAGACAGCAATTATGTAAACACAACAAAAGTTCGTGATATCGTAAAAGGCCAGTTCGATAATGGTTTAGCAAAAAAAATCGACCTGGATCGTATCATTGTAAAAATGTCAAATATTGACACGGAGCGTCAGCAGATTAAAAACCAAATTACTTTACAGGAAAATGCATTGAAGTTTTATATGGGAATGCCTATCGAAACTGTAATTGATATGCCAAAAGAAGAATTTGATGTTGTTCCTGCTGCCTTAACAGAACAGCCAAATGTTGAAAACAGAACAGAATATCTGCTTTTGAAAAAACAAGAAGAGCTTTTAGTATACAATAAAAAAGCAGTTGAAGCTGGATATTACCCTACACTTTCATTAACAGCTGGTTACAATTATATTGGTCAGGGACCTCAATTTCCTTGGTTTGCAAAACCAAAAGATGGAGTATATTGGTCAGATTACTCTGCAATTGGATTAAACTTACACGTACCAATTTTTACAGGTTTTGGAACTCGTGCAAAAGTTAGACAAGCAGATGTTCAAATCAGATCACTTCAGGAAGATATCAAAGACACGAAACTTTCTCTTGATTTAGATTACAGAAATGCAATCGCTCAAATCGAAAACAATCTTGTAACGATCGAGAATCAAAAAGAAAATATGCGTTTGGCAACTGAAATCTTAAGCAATACAAAAAACAATTACCTTCAGGGGTTAGCATCTTTAACAGATTTGTTAGATGCTGAAAATGCATCACTTGAAGCACAAAATAATTATACAAGAGCAGTTTTAAATTATAAAATTGCCGAAATATCTTTAATCAAATCAAAAGGCGAACTAAAATCTCTTATTAAATAACTAATTACAATGAAGAAAACTATTACAACAATCGTAATCATAATTGCAGCCCTGGGTGTAATTGGATATGTCTTAAATAATAATAAGAAAAAGAACAAGGCAAAAACTGATATCGTAGCAGAGAAAAATGCTGCAGTTTCAGTAAAAATATCTCCGGTAAAAACAGAAGAAGTTTCATTAGATTTTGTTGCAAACGGAAACTTTCAGCCAATTCAGGAATTAACTTTCTCTGCAGAAAAATCTGGAAAAGTAATCAGCGTTTTAGCTAAAGAAGGGGACTACGTAAGAGTAGGACAGACATTATTAACTGTAAGAGGAGACGTTATTAATGTAAGTGCACAACAAGCTCAGGCAGCTTTTCAAAATGCAAAATCAGATTACAGCAGATATGAAAACGCATTTAAAACAGGCGGTGTTACAAAACAACAATTAGATCAGGCAAAATTAGCTTTAACAAATGCAGAGTCTAATTTAAAACAAGCGAACATCAATGTTGGAGATACTAAAGTAAAAGCGCCAATCAATGGTTTTATCAATAAAAAATACATTGAGCCGGGATCTATTTTAGCAGGAATGCCAGCTACAGCTTTATTTGATATCGTAAACGTTTCTAAATTAAAATTAGTAGTTACAGTAAACGAAAATCAGGTTGCAAGCTTAAAAGTAGGAAACCATATTAATGTAACGGCTAGTGTTTATCCTGATAAAAATTTCTCTGGAAAAATTACGTTTATCGCTTCAAAAGCAGATGAGTCTTTAAATTTCCCGGTTGAAATTGAAATCCAAAACAATGCAAACAACGATCTAAAAGCAGGTATGTACGGAACTGCAAACTTTGCATCAAACCAACAAAAACAAAACTTGATGGTTGTACCTAGAAATGCTTTCGTAGGAAGTGTAAACAGTAACGAAATCTTTGTTGCTGAAAACGGTGTTGCAAAATTAAGAAAAGTTGTTGCTGGAAGAATTTTGGGAGATAAAGTAGAAGTTATCAAAGGTTTATCTGATGGTGAAAAAGTAATCGTTACAGGTCAGATTAACCTACAAGACGGAAACACAGTAGAAATTATTAAATAATTATTTGGCTATAAGCCGTAAGCTATAGGCTATAAGCAAATTCAAAGCTTAAAGCCTACTGCCTACAGCCTAAAGCATAAAGAAAAAATATATGAAATTAGCCGAAATATCCATAAAACGTCCGTCGTTGGTAATTGTATTGTTTACAATTCTGACACTTGGTGGATTGTTCAGCTACAGCCAGTTAGGTTATGAGCTGATCCCAAAATTTGAACAGAACGTTATTACAATTTCTACTATTTATCCGGGAGCTTCTCCAAGTGAGGTAGAAAATACAGTGACAAAGAAAATTGAAGATGCGATTGCCTCTTTAGAGAATGTCAAGAAAATCGATTCGAAATCATACGAAAGTTTATCTATTGTTTCGATTACACTGACATCAAACGCAAAAGTCGATTTCTCTTTAAATGATGCACAGCGTAAAATCAACGCGATTATTAGTGATTTGCCAGAAGATGTTAAAACTCCGGCATTAACTAAATTCTCGCTGAGTGATTTACCAATTATGACGCTTGGTGCAAACGGAAAAATGGACGAAGCAGAGTTTTATGACTTAATTGACAAAAAAATTGCTCCTATTTTATCTCGTGTACAAGGTGTTGCTCAGGTAAATATTATTGGTGGTTCTGAACGTGAAATTCAGGTAAATCTTGACGCTGTAAAAATGCAGGGTTACAACTTATCTGTTCCTCAGGTACAGCAAAACATTTTGACTTCGAACTTAGATTTCCCAACAGGAAACATCCAGACTCGTAATCAAAAAATATTAATTCGTTTAGCGGGTAAATATAAAAGTGTTGAAGAATTAAGAAACCTTGTAGTTTCTTCTCAAAACGGAATCCAAATACGTTTAGGTGAAATCGCCGACGTTCAGGATACACAAAAAATTGCCGAGAAAATCTCTCGTGTAGATCAAAAAAGTGCGATTGTTTTACAAATCATCAAACAATCTGATGCAAATGCCGTTGCGGTAAGTGAGCAGTTATTAAAAACAATTGCACAGCTTGAAAAAGATTATAAAGTAAATCAGTTAAAACTTGAAGTTGCAAAAGATAGTACAATCTTTACTCTTGAAGCAGCAGATTCTGTAGTACACGATTTATTGATTGCGGTAATTCTGGTAGCATTTGTAATGTTGTTCTTCCTTCACAGTATTAGAAACTCATTAATCGTAATGGTTTCGATTCCTGCATCGTTGATTGCAACTTTCATCGGAATTTATTTAATGGGGTATACATTAAACTTAATGAGTTTATTAGGATTATCTCTGGTGGTAGGTATTCTTGTGGATGACGCGATTGTGGTACTGGAGAATATTTACAGGCACATGGAAATGGGTAAAAGCCGAATTCGTGCATCGTATGACGGTACAGCAGAAATTGGTGGAACTGTAACTTCGATTACATTAGTAATTGTGGTTGTATTCTTGCCGATCGCGATGAGTTCTGGATTGGTATCTAACATCATTACACAATTCTGTGTTACGGTAATTATCTCAACGATGTTGTCGCTTTTAGCTTCGTTTACTATTATTCCTTGGTTATCTTCTCGTTTCGGGAAATTAGAGCATATTGAAGGAAAAAATTTATTTGGAAGAATCATTCTTGGCTTTGAAAGCTATTTAACACGTTTCACTGACTGGGTTTCTCATTTATTGACTTGGTGTTTAGATCATTATATTAAAACTTTTGTTGTCGTAATTATATTATTCTTTGCTTCAACAATTGGATTAATGGGTGGAGGTTTCATTGGAGGAGAGTTCTTTGCTTCTTCTGATAGTGGAGAGTTCTTAGTTCAAATTGAGATGCCAAAAGATGCTTCGTTAGAGCAAACTAACTTTATGACGCAAAAAGCAGAAGCGTTCTTAAAATCTCAGGAATATGTTCACAGTCAAATTACAACAGTAGGACAAACCAGTGAAGGTTTTGGAGCATCGCAAGCTACAGCTTATAAAGCTGAGATTGACGTAAAAATGATCGAACAAAAAGATCGTACGGATGATGCGAATGTTTACGCAGCAAAAATCAAACGTAAACTTGAAAAAGTATTAGTTGGGGCAAAAGTAAAAACAGTTCCGGTTGGTATTTTAGGAACTGCAGAAGATGCTACATTAGGATTAATCGTAACAGGACCTTCAACAGATGCGGCGATGGCTTTTGCTAAAAAAGCAGAAGCAGAATTACGTACAATTCCTGGAACAACAGAGATTAAATTAACGGTTGAAGACGGAAACCCGGAGATTAACGTAAAAGTAGACCGTGATAAAATGGCTGCTTTAGGATTAACACTTCAAACAGTTGGTTTAACAATGCAGACTGCTTTTAGTGGAAATACTGACGGTAAATACAGAGCTGGTGAATATGAGTACGATATCAACATTAGATATAATGCTTTTGACAGAAAAAGTATTACTGACGTAAGTAACCTTATTTTTGTAAACTCAGCCGGACAACAAATTAAATTGTCTCAGTTTGCAGATATTACAGAAGGTTCTGGACCTAGCCAGTTAGAGCGTAGAGATAAATCTGCATCTGTAACTGTAAAAGGACAAAACGTTGGGGTACCTTCAGGAACAATCGTGCAGCAATGGCAGGCTAAACTTGATAAATTAGATAAACCAGCCGGAGTAAATTATATTTGGGGTGGTGACCAGGAAAACCAATCTGAAGGATTTGGTACTTTAGGAATCGCTTTACTTGCCGCTATTATTTTAGTTTACCTTGTAATGGTGAGTTTGTACGACAGTTTCGTTCACCCTTTTGTTGTATTATTTGCAATTCCGCTTTCGTTTATTGGAGCGATGTTAGCACTGGCATTAACAAACAACTCATTAAACATCTTTACCATTTTAGGTATCATCATGTTGATTGGTCTGGTGTGTAAAAATGCGATCATGCTTGTCGATTACACCAACCAAAGAAGAGCAGCAGGAGAATCAATCAGAACGGCATTAATTCAGGCAAACCACGCTCGTTTACGTCCAATCTTGATGACAACAATTGCGATGGTATTTGGTATGTTCCCAATTGCATTAGCAAAAGGAGCAGGAGCTGAGTGGAAAAACGGTTTAGCTTGGGTAATTATCGGAGGATTAATTTCTTCTTTATTCTTAACCTTGATTGTGGTTCCTGTAATTTATAATATTATGGAGAAAATTATTCATAAATTCTCTAAAGGAGATAAAATCGATTACGAAGCTGAAATGGTTGCTGATTATGAGCACACAGAATTAAGCGAGGACGGTTTTAACCCTAAACATACCCATTAATTTTTGATTTAATTTTAGACGAAAAAATCCCAAGTTCCGAAAGGAAGTTGGGATTTTTTAATTTTAGATTTATGAGTTTAGATTTTAGATTCCAATTGGAATTTAAAAATTTGGAATTTTGTTATTTAAGGTACAAATAATGATTATAATAATCAATAATCGCCTTTCCTTCAAGCAAAACATCCGCACCAATAATACCATGAACAGGCTTAGCTTTATAGGATTGTAAAGCCTCATTTACATGCGAAAGATCAAAAATTACAATAGTGAAACCTTTATTTTTCCAACTTCCCAATTGTAAAGTATTCTGCGAAGAAATTTGGGTTAACATCCCAGTTCCGCCCGCTCCGGAAGCTTTTGTTTTAGACTTTTTTGCAGATAATTCAAAACGCTCGATGCTTTCAAAACCAATGCAGGTATTTGATGCGCCCGTATCTAAAATGAAACTTCCCGAAACGCCGTTTATTTTTGCTTTTATAGAAAGATGCTGTGTTTTAGTAACCTTGAATTTTATTTTTTTGTATTTCTCTTTTTTGAGAACCTCGTGAAGATTTTCCATTTTCATAATGATTGAATACCAAAAATAAACCAATTACAATCAAAAAGCTAATTACATAATAGATATAATTTCCGGATTTTTCTTCTGCCGAAATCGAGCCATAATACACAAATGAACTCCAATAATAAGGTGATTTCTTAGCATTTGGAATTGATTTATCGTTTAAATATTCTAATTTGGCGTTTGAATTCGCCTCAAAATAAGAAACATCATTTTTGATATTTTTATAAAAATCAGACATAAAAACCGAAGTTGTAAAATCGTTTACTTTCCATAAAGAAAACAATAAATTCTGCGCGCCCGCAAACTGAAAGCCTCTTGCAATGCTCATTGCTCCTTCCGCTTTATATAATTTTCCAATTCCGGTTTCGCAGGCACTTAAAACCACTAAATCAGGATTTATATGTAGATTATACAATTCAGAATATAAGATTTCCTGATCGTAAAATTTAATACTTGCTGGAGTTTCAATATCGCCAGATGACGCGTGTGTACTCAAATGCAAAACAGAATAATGGGAAGCATTATTTTTAAAATTAGAAAAACTCGCACTCGAATTTTCTAAATATTTCCCTTTAAAATTACTTCGAATCGATTCTAATTCTTTCTTAGAATAACTCAATTCAAAAGCTGTTTTTTCGAAAACCGGAAAAACTCCCAAAACCGTTTTCTCTGATTTTGAAACAGGTTTTGAATTCAGATAAATATTAGCTGAGGTATTATAAGCAATTCTAAAATCATTTAACAAATAATGCATTTTAGCAAAATTCGTTGTTTTTGATTCCTGAGTAATTAATGCTTCAAAAGGAAGGAAATTTAAAATTCCGTCAGGAACAATTATTAGATTTTGATAAACCGAATTAGTTGGCAGGCTTAATAAATCGTAAGCCGCTTTTCCAGAACGATTATATCCTGTAATATCGTTTGTAATTGAACTGGCGTCATTAAAATAATTTATAAAAAAAAGAATATTCACTATTTTTCCATCTCCAATAGGAACTTGATTTAATGAAATTCGATTGTGTTGTAAAGTAAAATAATACAATTTTTCAGAACCCATAAAATAATAAACCATCATCGCTTTGTCATTTTCTAATTTTGAAAACATAGCTTTTAAATCGCAATTCTCCGGAAGATAATTTTGATTTTCAGACTGAATTTTTTTCAGCGAAAGAATCAATTCATTTTGCTTTTTTATAAGATTATTTATTTCTGAAATATCCGCTAAATCTCCTTTTTGCTGTTCTTTTAAAATCGCATTATTTAGATTTTGAAGTTCTTGTAAAAGTTGTTTTTCTTCCGCGGATGCGTTTTTAATATTCGAACGATAACGTTGCAAAATTCCCGATTTTGTTCTTTCAGATAATTGAAAAGCTTCTTCCAAATATTGAACTTTTCTTTCCGTTTCATATAAATTACTGTAAATCGAAATACATTTTTCGGTACGATTACGAGATCGTAATTGAGATATAATTTTTGAGTTTTCATAAACCAATGAATTCATCAATAAATCTTCAATGTGAAAGGAAAGATGAAAAGCATCAAGCGCTTTTTTTGGCTGATTTTGTCGAATAAAAATTTCTGCTTGTAAATCTAGTGCATCAATTAAAACCGTTTCGGCGTATAATTCAGTTTCATTTGGCAAATTACTTTTTGATTTGTAATTCGGAATTAAAACTTCAAAAATTGAATTAATTTGTTTAGAACATTCGTCATATTTGTGTTCAGCAAAAAGTAATAAAGCTTTTTCATAATACAATTTTGCTATTTTTCTTGGCTGAATATCCGGTGTTTCTAAAAACAATTTCTCGGCTTTTTTCAAATAAGAATTAGCAGTTTCATATTGTTGCCATTGTCTGTTCATCGAAGCTAAATTTCGATAAGCATTAGATAAAGTTTCTGATTGATTTTTTTCGTTTTGTAAATATTTAATAGAAGATTTAAACGCACTTTCGATATCTGGGGGTGATTTCACAATCCATACCCTCTTTTGAGAATCTAATAAATAATTATTCCCCAAATTATTCCATAAAATTCCCTTTTGCAAATTCGATAATTGCTCTGTTTTTAGAGTATTTTCTAAAAGCTCAATTGCCAAAGAAATTTTCCCCGAACTTTGATAAACATTAGATAAATTCAGAATCGCAGCAAATTTTTGCTTTTGCGCATCAGGATAATTTTTAGAAGTATTTACAATAAAAAAGTATTGTTTAATAGTATTTTCGGCACTATCATAATCGCCCAAAACCGTATATAAATTCCCCAAAGGTTTTAAGCAGAATTCAATAATATCGTAATTGCTGAGTTTCTGTTTTTGATAAATCTGCCAGGCTTTTTCGTAACTTGAAATCGCATTTTGTGTCTGCCCAAATTGATTTTCATAATACGCTTTATTGCAGTTTAAAACCACAATTGCTAAAAATTCATCTTTTGTTTTAGATTTAGGATTTCTCCAAAAACTAGCTTCTGCAGCGTTTAAATTTTGTAACGCTTTCGCGGAAGGATGAGCAACAAAACTATCAACAGCATTATATATTTTATCTTCCTGATTCTGCCCAAAAACATTCAGATTTATGAGGAGGAAAATTAAACCATATAAGTTATATAAGTTCATATTAAATTTTATTCCACAGAGATTCGCAAAGATTTTTCGCAGAGATACACAAAATATAAAAATCTTAGTGTATCTCTGTGCATCCTTTGTGTGTCTCTGTGGAATAACCTTAAAATTTCCATATTCCATAAACTTGAAAGTAATTAAAATTCTGTTCAAAATTAATTACGTAGCGCGCGCCTAAACTTGGTCCAATTCTCGCGAAACCGGCAGTCAAATCAAATAAAAGCCCCGTTTTAATATCAGTAAAAGAAGTTTTCATATTGTTGGTTTCAGTTTTTGTGCCAATTAAAAAACTTTCCTTATCGCCTTCATAAGTATCAATGGTTAAATTTTGATTTTGTTCTTGCGAAACATTTATATTCGCCTGAATTCCCGCACCAATTCCGATATAATTATTAATGTTGTACCGAATCAAAACAGGAACTTCCCAATTAATATTTTTATTTTCGGTTGCTGTAGTTGTGCGTATCAATTGCCTTACTCCGTTTGCATTTGTATTTATTTGATCAACAACTGTAACCGCACTATTATATTGATTTAATGCATTTACCCATTCAACCTGCCAGTAAAAACGATACGATTTAAAAGGCGAAATTGTCGCGCCCAAAAAATAACTTGTCGATTTATCTAAATCAGGATAAAAGTTGTAACCCGCTTTTACACCAATCGAAATTCCCGGCAAAAATCGAGTAGTAGCATAATTGGTAATAATAGGTTCATTTTTGTCGAAAATAATCGAAGTTCGGCTTTTGGTTTTTACCTTATGAAAGTCTTCTCCAAACTTCATCGAATATTTTACAAAACCTTTTGTACTATCTTTTTCGTGAACATTTTTTTGTTCTGTTCCCGGAAGATAAATATTCTTAAACGTAAAAATAATTTGTTTTTGCTTGATAATCGTATCGAGACAGCTTACGGTTGGTTCTTCGCCTTTTGGACAAATCGGACATTCTGGATACATACTTTCGATCTGGAAAGTTTTTTTGTCAAACATATCCGGGACATCGGTTTCTAAACGAATCTTTCTCGCTGGACCTTCGCCATTATTTTGGAAACGGGTTTTAAAATTTACCCTTTTAAAACGAACCAATCTGTAATTCATAAAACGTCCGTTAGAACCCATTTTATTTGGATCGTGAGACGTTACAATTTCCATTTCGAGATTTTTAATCTTATGGTTTTTATAGCTTCGATTCGGAACAAAAATACCACGCATCGTAACCGTTGCGCTCGTATCTTTTATCATTTCGGGCGTTGTTTTAAACGTATAAAAAACATTACGTGTTTCTCCCGGATTTGCATCGTCAAATTCTAAAACAGAAACATTATGATAGGTTTTATTGGCGTCTAAAAGCGAAGCGTCGAGATCTTCTTCAGTAGTTGTATTTCGGTATTTTTTAAGTTTGAAACTGTTTTCGGCGGAAGCCACAAAATTATTCGAATCGTCAAGATCATCGACAGAAGCCACTAAGTTTTCTTTTACTTCACGCTCGTTTGCATAGGTTCTAAAATCACTTAATTCGAAGTTATTATGTTTGAATTGCTTTTCATTATAAAATAAATAAAGCTTTCCGCTGGAAACATAATTCTCTAAGTTTTGATAACTTACTACGACTACCATTTCCTGTTCCGGAATAGGATCACAATTTTTGAGAATCGCAAAACCATTTTGATCTGCAATAGAAGCAATGTCTTTATAATTTGTATCTGTAATATCATTTACAGCCACTTTTTTCGGGCGTGTTGCAGGAGGTTTTCCGTTGTCGTAATTGTTGGTTACGGCAAGCCTTGTTGTATAAGTTCCTTTGTTCTTATAGACATGTTTTGGCTCTGCTTCTTTGCTGTAATGTCCGTCGCCGAGTTCCCATAAATAAGAATAACTTGGCTTTGGCGCACCTGCAATTGGAATCAGCGGCGGTGTTTCGGGTTTAAAAGAAACGGCATTTCCGTTTTGGATAAATCCAATATTGGCTCTTCGGGTTATGGTGTCTTTTACTTTGGTTTGTCCTATTGAGAAAATTGAAAATAGAATAAAGAAAATAGACAGTTGTGGTTTCATAACTAGACAGTTTTTAGTCTTAAAATCATCAGAATCAATTTTAAAACAGGATTAAATGTAAAAAAAAGTGATGAGCAAATCATCACTTTCTCTTAAAAAAGCATTTATAAGTTACTGAATGGCATTAATTGCAGCAACAAGTTGAGCTTCGGTACCGACTGTTGTTTCGGCTAGTGTAAAGGTGTAAACAGCATTTGCAGTTGTTGTCACTCCTTTTATGGCATATCTCCAGTTACCATTATCTTCGGTAGCGAAAATAATGTGACAAGCAAGACCAATTGGAATTTGTCCGTAGTGTTCGCTGAACAATCCTTCGGCAGTATACGTATCCAGTTTTGCAAGAGCATTTGTACCTTCTCCATCATAAGAAAGATATACAGCACTGTTTGTATTGTTATATCCGTCTGGAACATCAACTAAAATAGTGGTTTTAGGTCTAGGATCACTGTAAAAACGGTCAACATTTGTCCATCCAAAGTTTCCAAAAGTTACATAATAACTGTTTCCTTCGCCCTGAACGCCGCCTTTTCCGTCAGCACCTCTGGCATCTTTCCATGCTAAATCACCGTCTTCCTCAATTACACCAGTCCACAATGTCATGGCATTGTCATAACCGTCAGTCAGCGCAGTTGGAACCACTAAACTTAAATAACAAGATGTTTGTAATTCAACACCGCCTTGAGTTGCTTTAATAAAGAATTCTCCGCCCGAAATTAAAAGGTTTTTCTTTCCGTCTGGCGTAATTCCCATTGTTGGTTTGTTGGTAACCAGCATATTTCCTTTATCAAAAAGTTCGATATATTCGATATTAACTTCTCCCGTTACAGCATTTCCGTTTTTAGTAAGACAGTTTCCGTTGATATGTAATTTTACACCTTTTGCAGACGTAAGCGTTACCATACCATCTCCAGCCGTAATGGTAAAGTTTTGTGTATTTCTTTTTACTCCTTTTTCGCTTATGCTTTTAAAAGCTGCTGATGTTGGAGGCAGAATAACATTGCTTGTGTCATCGCCATCGCTCGTGTCGCAGCTTACAAAAGAAACTAATAATAGAAATAAAAGTCCGATAGTTTTAAAATTTGTGTTCATAATTTCTAGTTTTTATAAATCTGACTTGATTGTCAAGTGGTTTTCAGATTCTGGTTATTAATTACAATCTTATATCAATTAGGGTTTGATATTGTTACCCCTGTTTTTCAAAAAATATTTTTATGGCGCTTATAAGGTTATATCAACTTGTAGTTTTATTTGTTACCCCTGTTTTTATTTTTTTGATTTATGCCGAAAGACATTTGTCTTCAAAGAGGTTTCCGTCTTCATCAACAGCCACGAGAATGTTTTGCTTCCGCGAAAGCGTAACAATTAAATAGATCCAGACAATTGACCACAGTCCTAAAGTGAGACAGGTAAGAAATAAGTGCAGAAAATGTTTGATAACTTTTTTTTCTCTGCATAAAACAACATAGGGTAATTTCTCGTTATGTTCTACGATTACAAAGCCATTACGGGTCTTGGCAGAGATCATTTTGTAAAATTGATCTAAAGTCTTGTCGTTGGTAAATTGATAAGTTTCCATTTTCTCTTAATTTTTAACTCTTTTAAAAGATTTTTGTTTCCTTATATCAACTGCAATTGTTAATTGTTACCCTTTTATTTGAAATTTTTTGAGATTCTTTTTTAACTTTATCTGATTAAAAGTTTTTTTATGAGTAAAACTAAAGTGCATGCTGACCAAAAATATATTGACGGGCTTGCTGCAAACGATTCGTTAGTGATTCAATCCATATATAAAAAGTATGTTCCTAAAGTCGTAATGTTTATTATGAACAATTCTGGCGACAGAGACCACGCTCAGGACATTGTTCAGGAAGTATTGATTTTGCTTTTTAATCAGGCCAAAGCCAATTCGCTGCAATTAACCTGCCCGTTTGATGCGTACTTTTTTCTTTTGTGTAAAAGAAAATGGCTCAACGAATTGAAAAAAACATCCAACAAAGGGGTAACAATTATTGAAGATGCAGTATCTATGAATGAATCTGCATTAGAGCTGATTGGACAAACAGAAGAATTTGATGAAAAACAACAGCTTTTTGACACCATGTTTCAGAGATTAGGAGACAAATGCAAAGAGTTATTAAAGTTGAGTTTTGAAATTAAATCAATGGAAGAAGTGGCCGAAAAACTAAACGTAACATACGGTTATGTTCGTAAAAAAAAGTCGCTTTGTGTTGGCCAGTTAACGCAATGGATTCAGGAAGCAAAAAACTTTAATTCTTTAAAAAACGATTAGTCATGAACGAAGAACGCTATATATTATTTGATGAATATCTTCAAGGCGAATTAACGATTGAGGCAAAAAATGATTTTGAAAAACAATTGTTAGAAGATCCTGAATTTGCTTCGGAATTTGAGACTTTTAAAAACATACAATTTCAATTGAACAATAAATTTGGATTTGAGCAGGAAAGAGAAATTTTTAAAGAGAATTTAAGTCAGATTTCTGAAAGACATTTTGATAATAAACCAAAAGTAATTGGCTTAAAACCTTGGTATCTGGCAGTTGCAGCTTCGGTTGCCGTTTTATTCGGATTGTTCTTTTTTAATTACAACCAAAATCCTGTTTATGGAGATTACAATAATCCGGAACACGCTTCTTTTACCGAAAGATCTACTGCCGATGAAACTTTAAAAGAGGCAGAAAAAGCATTTAATCATAAAACATATAATAAAGCAATTCCGCTTTTTGAAACGATTTTACAAAAAAACAAAACAGCAGAAATTCAGTTTTTTTATGGAGTTTCTCTTTTAGAAGAAAGCCATTATATAAAAGCCGAAGCTATTTTTAACGAATTAAAAGCTGGAGGTTCTGCCTATAAAGACAAAGCAGTTTGGTATTTAGCTTTATCTAAATTAAAGCAAAAAGATTACGAAGGATGTAAAAAAATCCTTGAAACCATTTCAGAAGATTATGAAGGTTACGATCAGGTGGAAGAGCTTTTGCATCAATTGGATTAGTTATTTCACAAAGAAACACAAAGATTTTATACAGAGATTCGCAGAGTTTAAAAAGCTTTGCGATTTTTCTTTCTATAAGATCAACAAAAATCCGCTTTCATCCGCACTTTCACGAAGTGAATTCGTAAAATCCGCGTGCCAACAAGCAATTGCTATTCTTTTAATATTGTCGTAATTTTGACAACTTTAAAATTAGACCATTGAATTCAACACCTATTATTACCGATACACACACGCACTTATATTCTGAAGAATTTGATCAGGATCGTGACGAAATGATTCAACGCGCCATCAATGCCGGAATTACCCGCTTTTTTATTCCAGCAATTGACGCTGCTGCGACACAATCCATGTATGATTTAGAGAAAAATTATCCGGAGAATATTTTCCTGATGATGGGTTTACATCCCACTTATGTAAAAGATAATTATGAGGAAGAATTAGCGCATGTAGAAACCGAATTATCAAAGCGAAAATTCTACGCTGTGGGCGAAATAGGAATCGATTTGTATTGGGATAAAACGCATTTAAAAGAACAGCAAATAGCTTTTAAAAGACAAATTCAGCTGGCAAAACAATACAAATTACCTATCGTAATTCATTGTCGCGAAGCTTTTGATGAAATCTTTGAAATTCTGGAAGAAGAAAAATCTGAAGATTTATTTGGGATTTTTCATTGTTTTTCCGGAACTTTAATACAAGCACAGCAAGCGATTTCTTACAATATGAAATTAGGAATTGGAGGCGTGGTAACATTCAAGAACGGAAAAATCGACCAGTTTTTAAATCAAATCGATTTAAAACATATTGTACTGGAAACAGATTCGCCTTATTTGGCGCCAATTCCATACAGAGGGAAAAGAAATGAGAGCAGTTATTTAGTTAATGTAATTTCAAAGCTGGCAGACTTATATGATGTGTCTGAAGAAGAGATTGCAGCAATAACAACTCAAAATTCAAAAGACGTTTTTGGGATTTAACCAAAGCCTTACAAAACTTTAATTTTTTTTTTGTTCTTTTGCCCACTTAAAACCAATATAAATAATGCAGAAATTTGATGCCATTCGACCGTTTTATGATTCCGAAATAAATGAAGCACTTCATGATGTTGTAAATCACCCTATGATGAAAACCATGATGAACTTTACTTTTCCGGAACTAGAAGATGAGGTTTGGAAAAATCAATTAAGGAAAACGCATTCGATTCGTGATTTTCAATGCAATTTTATTTATAACACCATACAAAAGGTTCTGGAGAAAAGTTCTGAAGGCTTAACAACTTCGGGATTTGAGAAACTGGAACCAAATACTTCTTATCTATTTATCTCCAATCACAGAGATATTTTATTAGATACAACTTTGCTGAATGTTTGTTTGTTCGAACATGGTTTGGTAATGACAGCATCTGCAATTGGAGACAATTTGGTTAAAAAAGCTTTCCTGGCAACTTTAGCGAAATTAAACAGAAACTTTTTGGTTTTAAGAGGATTAACGCCTCGTGAAATGTTACAAAGTTCTAAACTGCTTGCCGAATATATGGGACAGTTATTGCTTCGCGAAAATCGTTCGGTTTGGATTGCACAAAGAGAAGGAAGAACGAAAGATGGAAATGATGAAACCAATCCAGGCGTTTTAAAAATGATTGGAATGGGTTCTGACGAAGAAAACTTAATGGATTATTTTAAGAAATTAAAAATCGTTCCGGTTTCTATTTCGTATGAATATGATCCTACAGATGTTTTGAAAATGCCGCAATTAATGGCAGAATCAAAAAACGAAGTTTACGTTAAAGATAAAAATGAAGATTTCATGACCATTTTAAGTGGTATCATGGGAACTAAAAAAAGAATACATATTTCTGTTGGCGATGTTTTAGATACTGAAATTGATAAAATCGTAGCAGAAAATGACAACGTAAACAAACAAGTTCAGGCTTTGGCACAAGTTATTGATGATACCATTTTGACAAATTATCAATTATGGCCAACTAATTTTATTGCTTACGATATTTTAAACGAAACAACAAGATTTGCTCATTTGTATAAAGAAAGTGAAAAATCACTTTTTGAGCGTCGTTTAGAAATGCGAATCGGAAGCGATAATCCTGTTACAAGACAAGGATTTTTGGCAATGTATGCTAATCCGGTTGTCAATAAATTAAAATACCAAGATGTCATCTAAAGCAAAAATACTTTTGATTTATACCGGAGGAACTATCGGTATGAGCAAAGACTTTGAAACTGGCGCGCTTAAAGCATTCAACTTTAGTAAACTAATACAGAAGATTCCCGAAATCAAACAATTAGATTGTGAAATCGAATCTGTTTCGTTTGAAAATCCGATAGATTCATCAAACATGAATCCGAAAATGTGGACTAAGATTGCCACAATTATAGAGGAAAATTATGCTTCTTATGATGGATTTGTCGTGCTGCACGGTTCAGATACTATGTCATATTCGGCTTCGGCATTGAGTTTTATGCTGGAGAATTTAGCTAAACCAGTTGTGTTTACAGGATCGCAATTACCAATTGGAGATTTGCGCACCGATGCTAAAGAAAATCTTATTACAGCAATTCAAATTGCTTCTTTACAGGAAAATGGAAAACCTGTTATCAATGAAGTTTCTTTGTATTTTGAATATAAATTATATCGCGGAAACAGAACTTCAAAAGTAAATGCGGAACATTTTAGAGCTTTTACAGCGCCAAATTATCCTGAATTGGTAGAATCTGGCGTACATTTAAAATTGAACTCGCATTTATTTCTTCCGATAAAAGAAGGTGCAGATTTGATTGTTCACAAAAACCTAGACAATCACGTAGCAATTATAAAAATGTTCCCGGGAATGAGTGAAGTTGTTTTGGCTTCGATCCTTTCAACTCCGGATTTACGTGGTATTGTTTTAGAAACTTACGGTTCAGGAAATGCTCCAACCGAAGAGTGGTTTTTAAACTTAATTGAAAAAGCAATTAAATCAGGAATGCACATTGTAAACGTAACGCAATGTTCTGGCGGAAGCGTAAACATGGGACAATACGAAACTAGTACAGCCTTAAAATCTCTTGGTGTTATTTCTGGAAAAGATATTACTACAGAAGCCGCAATTACAAAATTGATGTATTTGCTTGGGCATAATATTCCGCAAAACGAATTTAAAGACGTTTTTGAAACTGCTTTGCGAGGGGAAATTTCGTTATAAAATTCCAAATTCTTAAATTCCAAATTCCAAAACTGATAGATGTTTGTCATTTCGAGGAACGAGAAATCGCACTAGAAATTCGACAAAGATTGACGCTTTTAGGAACGGAGTTACTTGTGCGATTTCTCGTTCCTCGAAATAACAAAATTGTATACAATTGGAATTTGGAATTTTTTTATTGGAATTTATTAAAATTCTGAATCTTTATAAGGAACCGGACAAGTCTCTAAATCTTCTTGAGAACTACGATTTTTATAATACACATAAACGATCACAGAAAGAATACAAATAATTCCCTGAATAGCAACCGTATGTCTAGTTCCGATAATGTGCGAAACGTATCCGATAATTAAACTTCCCACGGGAATCATTCCCTGATAAGCCATTAAATAATAACTAATACTTCTTGATCGCATATTTACAGCACTTTGTGTTTGCACATAAATGTTTATAGATGAAGTTTGCGCCATCATTCCTATACCGCTCAGAGCCATGCAAATAAGCGCCACAGTCAAATTATTTGAATACGCTAGTATAATGATGCTAAAACCTAATAATAAGCTCGCAGCGATCATTATTTTACTCATATGATCTGATTTTTTAAGATTTGCCAAATAAATCGCAGATAAAATCGAACCAATTCCGGCAGCGCTTTCAAACCAGCTGAAAGTTTGTGCGTTTCCGCTAAAAATATCTTTGGCAAAAACCGGCATCAGTGTATTAAAAGAAATTACAAATAAACTGCTGCACATTAACATTAAAAGCATTTTAGCCATTTCGGCTTCTTTTTTTACGTAATCAAAACCTTCAATAAAATCTTCAAGCATTTTAAATTTATCAACAGCTTTAATGTGCGGCGTAATTTTCATCATTAAAAGCGAAATTAAAACTGGAATATAGCTCAGGAAATTTCCAATAAAACAAATGTCTTCACCATAATTGTGCAGAATAATTCCGGCTAGTGCAGGACCTGCAATTCGGGCAAAATTATTTAAAGTTGAATTTAGTGCAACGGCATTTGGGAGATCTTCTTTGTTATCAACAATATCAATCATCATCGTTTGTCTGCAGGTCATGTCAAACGCATTTATAATTCCCTGAATAAGGCTTAAAGCGAGGATAAAGTTAATATTGTAAATTTTAAAATAAATTAAAATTGCCAAAGCTCCGGCTTGAAGCATCGCTAAGGACTGCAATAAAAGCATTGTTTTGTGCCTGTCGTAACGTCCAATAATACTTCCTGCTAAAGGTGCCAGAAACAAAGACGGAATCATGCTTAAAAAAGTAGTCAATCCTAATAAAAATACAGATCCCGTTATGCTGTAAACCATCCAGCTTATGGCAGTTTTCTGCATCCATGTTCCAATAACTGAAACCGATTGCCCGTAGAAGAATAACTTGAAATTTTTAGATTTTAACGCTTTAAACATGATCTTAAATATTTAATACAAAGGTCGGGATTATGATTTCATTAGAAAAATTAATAATTTTACTGATAATAAGTATTAAAACTTATCAATATGGAAATTTATCAACTCGAATACTTTATTAAAACGGCTGAGGTTCTTCATTTTACAAAAGCTGCAGAATTGTGTTTTGTAACGCAGTCCGGGCTTTCGCAGCAAATAAAAAAACTGGAAGAAGAACTCGGACTTCCTTTGTTCAAGCGGATTGGCAAGAAAGTACAGCTTACAGAAGCGGGTTCTGTTTTTTTAATTCACGCCAAAAAAGTAGTAGAAAATGTTGAAAACGGAAAGCAGGCAATTGAAGATTTAAACGAAATGATTGGCGGCGAATTACGAATTGGTGTAACTTATGTTTTTGGTTTATTAATTCTTCCTATTGTCAATACATTTGCTAAACAGTACCAGAATTTAAAAATTGTTGTTGAATATGGAACTACAGAAGCTTTGGAACAAAAACTTCTTGATAATCAATTAGATGTTGTTTTGGTTGTTTCATCGCACGAAATTGAACTTCCCATTCAAAAAGTACCTTTGTTTACTTCTTACATGGTTTTGGCTGTTTCAAAAAACCACGCTTTAGCAGATTTGGATAAAATAGCTTTTAAAAAAATAGAAGAAATTCCGCTGGTATTGCCCGGAAAAGGATCGAATTCGAGAGAATTTGTAGAAGAGTTATTTCAAAAGTTTAATATGAAACCTAAAATCTCAATAGAGCTTCATTCTATACACGCTTTATTGCAAATGGTAGAGAACAGTGACTGGGCGACGATCGTGGCCGAAAAGGCTTTAAAAGGATGGGATCAGCTCAAAGCGATACAAATTACCGGTGTTGCAACCAAAAGAGAATCTTTTATGCTAACGATTGGAGGTTATCAAAAAAAAGCAGTAAAAATATTCATGGAAGAATTTAAAAAAAGCATTTAAAAGTAAATCTTAGATTTTATTTTTGAAACTCGATTTTTTTTGTGTTCTTTGCAGACCAATAATAGAAAGGTGTCCGAGTGGTTTAAGGAGCTAGCCTGGAAAGCTAGTATATGGGTAACTGTATCGAGGGTTCGAATCCCTTCCTTTCTGCAAAATAAAAATGCAATTTCATTTAAAATGAAATTGCATTTTTTTTGGTTTTAAAAATGGATTTATCTGGAAATCTAAGAAAAAATAAAGGCACTTTATTTGTGTTGAAATAAAAAACAATAAGATGCTTTTTTATCAGCATTAAAAAATAAATTAACTTTTTTGGGCAGGATTCAGCCAGACCACATTTTGTTCTGACTCATGATTTTGACCAATAATATCTTTGTACAGTTCTGGTCTTCTAGCTTTTATGTAACGACTTCCTCCTGCTTGAGTGCATTTTTCTGAGGTAAGTACAGCCGCTGCAAAAGAATCGTCAAAAGTTCGGCATTCTGCCAGAATATCTCCAAAAGGATCAATGATCATAGAACAGCCGTTTTTTAACTGATCGTCGTCCATGCCAATTGGGTTTGAAAATATCGCATAAATGGCATTGTCATAAGCTCTTGCCGGAAGCCATTTCATTAACCAGCTGCGGCCTTTCATTCCGTCAAATTCTAATCGTAAAGAAGTTGGATCATCTTCACGGTTTTCCCAAAGCTGCGGCGCGACAAAACCAGCACCTGGTCTGGTAGAAGGTGTGCACATTGTTACGTGTGGCATAAAAATAATATTGGCCCCTAAAAGCTTTACAGCGCGAACATTTTCTATAATATTATTGTCGTAACAAATTAAAATGCTGCATTTCCAACCGTTGATTTCAAAAATACAGTAGCTGTCACCAGCCGTTAAATAAGGATTTATAAATGGATGTAGTTTTCTGTATTTAGCCACTAAACCATTTTTGCCAACGCAAACCTGTGCTTTGAATAGATTGTTGTTTTCATCCTTTTCAAAAAGTCCGGCTAAAATTATGATGTCATTTTTTTTCGCAATTTCAGTCAGTTTTAGAATGCTTTCTCCATTAGGAATAATTTCTGCCAAATCCAGCATTTGTTCTTTTGATAAATGCATTGCAAATGTATATCCGGTTATAGAACATTCATGAAACGAAATTACATCGCAGCCTTCGGCAGATGCTTTTTGAGAAAGTTTTTCAATTACAGATAAATTATAGTTTTTATCGCCGCTTTTGTTTTCAAACTGAGCAGTAGCAATTTTTAAATTTTTCATATTGTATGCTATTAATTTTAGTCAAAAATAGCATGAGCAATATTTTATAAATTGTACAAAACCGACATTTTAGAATGATGAAGAAGAAAATCTTTTGATAAGATTATTGGTTAATTTTCCGGTACTGTATATATATTCGGTTGGAGTTATGCCGGTATGTTTTTTAAAATCTTTTATTAAATGTGATTGATCCGAAAATCCGGCATCGTAGCAAATTGTTGTTAGATTACTGTTTTCAGGTTTTTCTTTTAATAATTTTAGGAAATGATGCAGTCTTACAACATTCCCAAATTTCTTCGGATTTAATCCGATGCATTCTTTGAATTTTCTTTCTAAATGTCTTTC
Source organism: Flavobacterium sp. FG68 (assembly GCF_057808895.1). Lineage (NCBI taxonomy): Bacteria > Pseudomonadati > Bacteroidota > Flavobacteriia > Flavobacteriales > Flavobacteriaceae > Flavobacterium > Flavobacterium sp. FG68. The sequence continues at coordinate 57,300 of NZ_JBMDIY010000007.1, read as the reverse complement.
GGTATATCCGGTATATTCAACTAATTGTTTTATAGAGAAATCACCTTTTTTGTTGATAATAAAGTTTAATGAATGATCTATTATGAACTGACTTGAAAAAGGTTTTGTAACAATCATTGATTTAAAAAAATGATTTAAAAGTTCAATTCGAGTTTGATTATTTTGTTGAGATAATTTTTCCTGAAGCGCTGTAATTTTTTGATCAAATATATCTTCAACAGGAATAATAGAATCGTGAAATTCACTGGCAGGAATTCCTAATAATTGATTTATTCCGCTGGGTTGAAAAACAACAATTATTAGTGTTATTTCATTTTCAGAATAAAGATCTTTAAAACCATTAAGTTGTCCGTATAAAAACGAAGTGGGCAGATATTCTTTGACTTCGTATTTATTAATTCCAGAAATGAGTTTGCTTTTTACCGAGAAAACAAGCCCGGTATTTCCGTCAGAAAACAGGCGGAATTTTTGCACAGCAGTTTCGGTATTATCTAAAAACAGATAATGCTTAATATAATGTGATAACTCTTTTGATGGTGAAACTTGCATGGTTAAGCAAAATTAAATATATTTTTTCTTAGAAAATGAAAATCCTTTTCTAACTCAATAAAGATGAAGTAGTAAATAGAAGATAGAATTATAAATGCAAAAAGAGGTCTCAAATTTTGAGACCTCTTTTTGTAATAGATTATATTTTATAAAAGAATTATTTCTCTTTTAATAATTTCTCCAAATATTCATTTTTATCCTTTTCTGCCTGAACTAAACGCTCATAAAGTTCAACAACTTTATCTAAAGGATTAAAAGTACACTCATTATAGTGTTTGTTAAAAGCTGCATTATCGTAAATATTATTAAAGTAATTAATTACAGCTTCTTCCGAGAAGTTTTTAATTGCTTCAACAGTCATTCCAAGTACTTTTGCGACTTCTTTCAGTTTGTCTTCGTCTATGGTTTCGCTGTTTTCCATAGCCGAAACAGTTTGTTGACTCATTCCTAAAGCTTGTGCCAAAGCTTCTTGTTTCATGTCTTTTAGTTCACGAATACGGCTAATTTTTCGCCCTATATGATATGGTTTTGTTGCTGTGCTCATGAATCAAAGGTATTTAAAAATTTTTAAAGAAAAATAGATTTTAGTAAAAAACAGGCTCGTTTTTGTAAGATACGGTTTTCATTATTGAGGTAAATCTGTTGGAGAGTTTTATCTGAAAATCTAAACTACAAGGCAAAAGGTCTTAAAAGAAATAAATTTCTAAATTAGCCCCGATAGAAACGGTATCCATTTGTGGGCTCGTTTCTTTAACGAGGCCACAAAAGATAAAGTGTATAGCGGGACAATTGTTTTTTTGAAAATTAAATTTCTGCTTCTTTAAAAGAAAAAATTAATCCTGTAAAGCCATTTTTACCTTTGGCAAAATACGCTCCACAAACATTGCATAAGCAGATTCTGAAGGATGTAAACCGTCACTCGCAACAAGGCTTGTATTGATTAATCCGTTTCTGGTAATATCTGTAATAGAAACAAATGTTATGTTATTGATCATACAGTAATTTTCGGCAAAGGTTTTGTATTTATTAATTTCTTCGGTGATTTTCATTCTGCCGTCGGTTCCAAACATCATTCCGAAAGAAGTGTAAGCGTAATCAGGAATAGAAAGTACAACCACATTTTTTTTGTCGCCTTTGGCCAATGCAATTGCTTTTGTAACTAATTCGGGAAATTCTTTTTCGTATATAGAAAAATCTCTTCCCTGATATTGATTGTTTACACCAATTAATAAAGTTACCAAATCATAATTTGAGTCTGGATTTTGCTCTTTTATCGCAGTAAGTAAATTATTAGTGGTCCAGCCTGTTGTAGCGATTACTTTTAATGAAAAACTGGTTTCAGGATAAATTGCCTTTAAACTGGTTTTGAGCTGTTCTGGATATCTGCAGGTTTCGCAAACGCTTTGGCCAATGGTATAACTGTCTCCTAAGGCCAGATAATTTACGGATTTAGAGATAGGCGTTGTGGGAATTTGTGTTGTTGGAGGAGGAGTTACAGGTTTTGGCGAAACAGGAGTTTCTGAAGAAGATTCTTCTGGACTGCAGCTTAATAGAAATGCTGAAAGAATAACGGTAACTATTTGTTTGAATTGCGGTTTCATAATTTGTTTAAATTAATTTGGCTGGTTTAAACAAATAGTTACGTTAAATATGTTGTTATGGTTTTTAGACCATTTCTGTTTTCATTAGAATTTGTTCTTCAATGGCATTCCAAAGTCCGATGCGTTTTTCCAGAGCAAGAATAGAAACTTCTTCAACTTCTTTCCATTTTTGCGCGTCGTCTTCACATAAATCCGTAATCATTTGCATTGCCATTGGGCCGTGCTCATCGGCATCCAGTTCAATATGTCTTTCGAAATAATAAAGCAATTTGCTTAAATCTGTATCTGGAAGATTTTTTTGAAAGTTGCCTAGGATTTCGGTAAACATACTCGGAATCAAGTCTTCTCTTCCAAAAGTAAATGCTGCGGCAATTTGATGCGGTTTTCCTTCTTCGATAACTTTAAAAGTAAAATCAAGAAAAGCTTTAATTTCTGGATGAAGTGAACTTTGTTTAATAGCAACAAAAATGTTGTGAAGTGAATTTACCGAAGCTAAAAATTTATTGATTTCTGTAGTGTCTGCACCGCAGTCTTCCATTGCTTCAAGATACATTTCATAATGACTTTGTCTTCTTCCGTCGATGCTTAAATCTGTTTCTTCGGCAAGAACAATTTCGTTTATTAAATATCTTGTTTCTGGGTTTTTAGTAGCAAACCAAGGTGTTGTAGTACAAGTAAGTTTGGCTTGTAAAGCTTTTAATAAAGACATAAAATCCCAAACTGCAAAAACGTGATTTTCTACAAAGCTGTGTAAGTCATCAATCGTTTGGATTTTATTGTATAATGAATGTTTTAAAAGCTGTTCTTTTTGAGGTTGAATGCTATTGTTTATAGTTTCAATATTCATTTATGTAAATTTTGGGGCAAATATAAAAAGCTTCTCGGTTAGAAGAAGCTTTTTTATATTGTTTTTATATATATTTTAATAGATGTTTATGATTTAAATGCTGGAATTCCAGTTACATCCATTCCGGTAATCAATAAATGAATATCGTGAGTTCCTTCGTAAGTTATAACACTTTCCAGATTCATCATATGGCGCATAATTGAATATTCACCGGTAATTCCCATTCCGCCTAACATTTGTCTGGCTTCGCGGGCAATTTGAATCGCCATATTTACATTATTACGTTTTGCCATCGAGATTTGAGCTGTTGTAGCTTTTCCTTCGTTTCTCAAAACGCCTAAACGCCAGGTTAATAATTGTGCTTTTGTGATTTCGGTAATCATTTCGGCTAATTTTTTTTGCTGTAATTGAGTTCCTCCAATTGGTTTTCCAAACTGAATTCTTTCTTTAGCATATCTTAAAGCTGTATCGTAACAATCCATTGCTGCTCCAATTGCTCCCCAGGCAATTCCGTATCGTGCTGAATCTAAACAACCAAGCGGAGCTCCTAAGCCAGATTTATTTGGTAAAAGGTTTTCTTTTGGGACTTGTACATTATCAAAAATTAATTCTCCGGTTGAAGACGCACGAAGCGACCATTTATTATGAGTTTCTGGAGTTGTAAAACCTTCCATGCCGCGTTCTACAATTAAACCGTGAATTCTTCCTTCTTCATTTTTTGCCCAAACAACAGCAATATCTGCAAAGGGAGCATTTGAAATCCACATTTTGGCACCATTTAAAAGATAATGATCTCCCATATCTTTAAAATTGGTAATCATACTTCCCGGATCAGAACCGTGATCTGGTTCTGTTAATCCAAAACATCCTATATATTCACCAGTAGCCAGTTTTGGTAAATACTTCATACGTTGTTCTTCGTTTCCGTATTTCCAAATTGGGTACATTACTAAAGAAGATTGTACTGATGAAGTTGATCTTACACCAGAGTCTCCTCTTTCAATTTCCTGCATAATTAAGCCGTAAGAAATTTGATCTAAACCGGCACCTCCATATTCAACAGGAATATACGGCCCGAATCCGCCAATTTCTCCAAGTCCTTTTATAATTTGCTTAGGAAATTCTGCTTTTTGAGCATATTCTTCAATAATAGGAGAAACTTCTCTTTTAACCCACGCACGTGCAGATTCTCGAACTAATTTATGTTCGTCTGTTAACAAATCGTCAAGGTTGTAATAATCTGGAGCTTGAAATAAGTCTGGTTTCATTTTTGAGTAATTTTACAAAACAAATTTACGCAATAAAAATATAACAAAACAAAGTTAAATTGTTATATTTTTATACATTAGTTAAAAAATAATCACAAATAAGGTGAATTAATTTTAGTTTATTGATAATTTATAACCTAATTTTGAGATTCCAAAAAAACATAAATTGAATGAGGCTGATCATCTCTTTTGTACTTTTTTTTGTTATTAATACTGCATTTGCACAACACATAAATGCACTGACTGAAGAGGAGTATCTTATATTGCAGGATAAAATTCGACTAAACTTTAATGCAAATGTCGATAGCGCCCTTGTATACGCTAATCAATTAGCACGATCTAATAATAATAAACATTTAGCTTTTGCAAATGCAGCGATATCAAGCCTGCTGCAAATGAAAGGAGATGTAAAACAATCTCAGGAAAAATATAAAAAAGCATTTTTTTACTTAGAAAAAATGCCTGAATCCCGAGATAAAACACAACTAAAGTCCTATATATACAATTATGGAGGCTTATCTGAATGGAAAAGAGGGAATTTTAGCAAAGCTCTTGAAATTTATCAGCAGGGAATTAAGCTTTCTATGCAGATTAATGATGTCAAACAGATATTTAAATTCAAAGCTAATATTGCATTAATTAATGAAGGAGTTGGGAATTATCAACTGGCCATCAGGAATTTAAAGCAGCTTAATGATTTTATTGACCAAAATGAAAGTGTTTTTACCAAAGAGCAACTGTTGAATTATAAAAGTAATGTCAATACTGGTTTAGGAAGCTCTTATGAAAGCTACTACATGAAAAATGTAAGTAAAAAACACTTGCTGGATTCTGCAGAATATTTTTATAAAAAATCTATAAATTACTCCCAAAACTTTGCTGAAAATAAAATAAAGGCAAAATTGAGCCTAGGTAATATCTATAATTGGAAAGGAGATTACAAAAACGCAGAAAAAACTTATTATGATGTTGTGTTTTTGTCGAATCAAAACAATCAAAAAGACATTTTATGCGTTGCAAATTATAATCTGGGAGATGTTTATTTCACTACAAAAAAGTATGATAAAGCACTTGTTTTCTTTAAAAAATGCGATTCACTTTCAGAAATAACAAAAGTCAATGAAATAGATTATCTCAAATCTAATTTTTATCAGGCCAAAATTTATAACATTCAGAAAAAACCGGAACTTGCTTATAAGCATTCGAGAATTTATTTGGATAATTATGAAAAATTTGAAGCAAAGTTAAATACAGAAGCACTTGAAGTTAACTATAAGCAAGGTGTAGATGATTTGACGGATGAAATGGTTAGTATAGAGAAAAAATATAAAAATGAAGTTTTTCTAAGCAGAGGTTTAAAAGTTTTTTATGTCTTATTATTTGTGGCAATTGTCTTTTTATTAATTAAAAATATAAGGGATAAAAACAAAGCACATAAAAAAATGAATGCTTTAATAGAAGAATTTAAAGCAAATATTGAGAAGAAAAATAATTCTGAGATTCTGCCGGAAGAAATACTTGAAGAGGAAATGTTTGAGCTGGAAGAAATTCATCTCAAAAAAGAGAATTTTACCCTAAGTATTGATGAGGCAAAAGAGAATAAAATAGTAGAAAAACTATTAGCTCTTGAAAATAAACTAGAATACTTAAATGCCGATTTTACGCTGTCGTATGTTGCAAAAAAGATAAAAACAAATACAACCTATTTATCTTATGTTGTAAATAAGAGATTTGGTAAATCATTTGGGGAATATTCAAATGAATTAAAAATCAATTATGTGATTAATGAGATGATCACAAACCATATGTATCGAAAATATTCAACACAAGCTATTGCCGAAAGTGTGGGCTTTAAAAATGCAGTATCTTTTGCTAAGTCATTTCGCAAAAGAACTGGAGTATCTCCAGCTCAATTTGCGAATAACATTTAGAATTTATTTATTAGTGATTTACACTTAATAATAAGGTACGAATTTTATGTAGTACCACTTCCTCCACCTTTTCCAGGATCAACAGGTGCACTACCCGGCGGTATTGGATCTCCTCCTACTACCATTTTTTGTTGATTTTTTGATAACTTTTCTGTCTCAAAATCTTCGAAATTTAATTTAATATTTGCCATCTTTTTACATGTTACGGTTACTGATTTATCAAAACTAAAGAAAATGCAAACCTCTTGATCGAGAATTGGGTTTTGAACTCTTTTTTGAAACCAATAAAAGATTAATTAATTGTAAATCAGTTATTTATGATTAGATTATAACTACTATAATTTATAAATTGTATGTAGTATAATATATAAAATGTGTGCTTTGAGCAATTTTTTTCGAATAAAAACAGCAATATTTGTACTGTAATTCGATTTAAAACAGGTTTCAAAGATGCTAAAACTTATCCAAAAATTTCTACAAATAAACAGATATTCGGATGTGAAAAACGAGTTTAAAGACTTGTTTCTTTCACACCCTAATTATCCAAGTTTATTTGCGATCACAGATTCGTTTGATTTGTTGTCGATTGAGAATGCTGCAATAAGAGTTCCAAAGGAACAAATAGTTGATTTACCAACAAACTTTTTAGCTTATTTTAAAGAGGAATTAATCTTAGTTGAAAAGGCAAAAGATTTTGTTAGAATCAATACAATTAAAAAAGGTGTTCAAAAAATTTCATACGAGAAATTTCTTTTAGACTGGAATGGAGTAATTGTTGCAATCGAACCGAATAATGTAGTAGCAAGAGAAAATTTAAAAGTTGAATTAAACTGGTTAAAATATCTTATACCTTTTATACTAGTAGCAGGATTATCATTTTTTTACAGTTCATACAGTATTTTTAGCACTGTGTTTTTGCTGACATCAGCCTTAGGATTAATTGTGAGTATTTTAATTGTTCAGGAAAAACTTGGTTTTAAGAACAATCTTATTACAAACTTTTGCAATTTAAGTACAAATTCTTCTTGTAACTCTGTTTTGAGTTTTAGCGAGAATTATGAAAATAGATGGATTAGTTTTTCAGACTTACCGCTTTTGTTTTTTGGAGCAAGTTTTATTTCAATATTAGTACAACCTGCTAACTCGTCAATTTTTGTTGGGTTTTTAAGTCTATTAGCGATTCCAATAATTGTATCGTCAATTTGGATTCAAAAATTTGAACTTCAAAGATGGTGCGTAATGTGTTTAATGGTTTCCTTTTTAATATTTACACAAAGTATAATTTGGTTTTCATCAGACTTGTTTACGTTAAGTTTTAGTTTCAGTACCATTTTTCCGTTTTTGTTTTCTTTAATTCTTTTAATACCAATTGCATTTGTTGTAAAATCAATTGCTAAAGATGTTCTAAATAATGAAAACTCTTTAAAGGAGCTTAAAAAATTTAAAAGAAACTATTCACTGCTGAATTTTTTATCAAAAAAAGTTTCGCATCAAAATGGATTTGAAGATTTAAGAGGATTAAATTTTGGAAACAGAAGTGCTGTTGTAAAACTGGCCATAATTATAAGTCCGAGTTGTGTTCATTGTCATAAAACGTTTCAGGAAGCTTTTGACTTAGTTTTAAAATTTCCGGATAAAATATATTTAAGTGTTTTATTCAACATTAATCCTGAAAATGCAGACAATCCATATAAAGCAGTTGTTGAAAGACTTTTAACAATAAACAGATCAACTCCGGGAAAAACAGTTGAAGCCATTTCAGACTGGCATATTAAAAAAATGAGTTTGAAAAAATGGTTAAAAAAATGGAATGTTGATAATGTCAGCATGATGATAAATCAGGAAATAAACAAACAATATGAGTGGTGTTCTAAAAACAACTTTAATTACACTCCGATAAAAATTGTTAACGAAAGATTGTTTCCTAATGAATACGAATTAAGCGAATTGAAATACTTTTTAAACGATTTTGTCGAGGAAAAAGAAACAACAGTACTAGAAAGAATTGCCTAGTTTGACATTTGATAAATTCTCTAACAATTAAAAATTTACAGTTATGCTAAAAAATATATTAAACCTGGAAGGCACACAAGAAATAAGTGCTAGTGAGCAAAAAACTATCATTGATATCTTTAGTAAAGAAATATCATCTAAATGTGATGCAAATTCGATAATAGCTTATGATGATTGTACAGATTATTTTTCAGAATTAAATTATTCTGGAACAAATTAAAAAACTGTACGGTTATTGTTAGAGTAGAATCCAGCAGAGAATTTTGCAATTATTTTTTGCTGTCAATTTTTTAAATTATTTAAAGTAATATACAATAAAGCCTTTTTAAAATTTAGTCATGTTTTTTTTAATTTGTAGGCGCTCGATCGTGGAACATTGAGCAATCTATCCCAACATTGATGATTGGTGTCGGGATTCTCAGGATAATTGGTCACTTGGATCGGTTTTATTTGGTTAGGGCTGATCAAGTGCCATCTCCTAGAGAAATTGGTATTACTAAAAATATATTGAATATTTAAGAGAGAAGAAATTCTCTCTTTTTTTGTCACAACATTTAACAAGTAGTAAAATTACTACGCTGTTTTTTAATATAGACATAAGCTTCAAATGTCTTGAAATGATTGGAGTAATAACAAATCAAAAAACCTAAATTATGTTAAAGAAAATTTTAAAGTTAGAAGGAGCTCAGGAATTGACTAGAAAACAGCAACAATTAATTAGAGGAGGAATAGCTTGTGGTCCTGGTCTTCCGACATGTAGGCCTGGTTCGCACTGTGTAATACCTGATGATCAAGAAGGATATTGCAAAAGCAACTAGTGATTTACAGAATAAGTTTATAAAGAATTATTGTCAAGCCCTAAACAAAAACCATTATGAAAAAATGAAAAAATTTAGCTGGAGTTCACGTTTTAACCAATTATGAAAAGAAAAGTATTGTTGTAGGAGGCGGACCGATCGTATGCTATTGCCTCGGAACAGATAATTGTAGTTGGTATTGTTCATGATGGTGAAGACTGCAGCGGACTGATTGATCATAATTGTCCTCTTGACTTTTAGGGTTTTACATAAGTATTAAATATAGAAAGCTTTGTTGTTTGTAACAAAGCTTTCTTGTTTTACATAAAATTCAATTGTAAAAATCCATCACTAACCTATTTAATTAAAACTTCATTTATATTTTTAAGAAATTTTGTATAATATTGCTATGAATAAACCCAAATATCAGAATTGAAAAAATTCATCAATTATAAGCAGGCAGATTTTAAAGATTGCGGACCAACATGTTTAAAGATCATAGCCAAACATTACGGTAAAACAATCAACATTCAGGAGTTGCGCGACAGCAGTGAAACAACTCGTGAGGGAAGTAATTTGCTTTTTTTAAGTGATGCTGCCGAGAAAATTGGTTTTAGGACTCTGGGGGTAAAGTTAAATGCAGAAAGACTTGAAGAAGCACCACTGCCATGTATTCTGCATTGGAATAAAAATCATTATGTTGTACTTTATAAAATAAAAAAAGGAACTTATTATATTTCAGATCCCGGTTTTGGATTACTTGAATATAATAAAAAAGATTTTCTAAAATTCTGGATTGGAAACAATGCCGATGATTCTACTAAAGAAGGTATTGCTTTACTTATAGAACCCACACCAAAATTCTTTCAGTCAGAATTTGATAAAGAAGACAATAAAGGTTTAGGGTTTGGATTACTATCACAATATGTGCTTCGTTATAAATCATTTTTGATCCAGCTGAGTATCGGACTTTTGGCCAGCAGTTTACTGCAGCTTATTTTTCCTTTTTTAACTCAGAGTATTGTTGATGTCGGAATACAGAACCAGAACATTCATTTTATATATCTAATTCTTTTTGCACAGCTGTTTCTCTTTGCCGGAAGAACAGGCCTGGAGCTTATCAGAAGCTGGATTTTGCTGCATCTTTCAACCAGAATCAATATCTCCTTAATTTCAGATTTTTTTATTAAATTAATGAATCTGCCTATTTCCTTTTTTGATGTGAGAATGACAGGAGATATCATGCAGCGTATTAATGATCACCGCAGAATCGAAAAAATACTGACTACATCATCTTTAAATGTGCTGTTTTCTGTAATCAATATGGTTGTTTTGGGCGGTGTTCTGGCTTATTTTAATCTAAAGATATTTCTGGTGTTTTTTGCAGGAAGCATTCTTTATTTTGGATGGATTACATTGTTTTTAAAACGAAGAGAAGTTTTAGATTACAAACGTTTTGCCGAAGTTTCTCAGGAACAAAGTAAAGTAATGGAACTCATTAACGGCATGCAGGAAATTAAACTTCACAATGCCGAAAAACAAAAACGCTGGGGCTGGGAATATGTTCAGGCAAGATTATTCAGGGTTTCGATAAAAGGATTGGTTTTAGAGCAGACACAATCTATAGGATCTTCCGTAATTAACGAGTTAAAAAATATCTTTATCATTTTTTTATCTGCAAAATTGGTAATCGACGGCTCGATAACGTTAGGAATGATGCTGGCTATAAGTTCAATAGTAGGAAGTTTAAATGGCCCAATTACACAGCTTATTGAATTTGTGCGAGAATTGCAGGATGCTAAAATATCTCTGGCAAGATTATCTGAAATTCATGAAAAGGAAGATGAAACCCAGCAGGAAATTCATCAAACAAATGATGTTCCGTATGATTCTGATATTGAAATTAAAAACCTTTCATATCGTTATTTAGGATCGGATATTCCGGTTTTAGATGATTTAAGTCTGGTAATTCCAGCCAATAAAGTAACCGCAATAGTGGGCGTGAGCGGAAGCGGAAAAACTACTTTAATGAAACTGCTTCTTAAGTTTTATGAACCTGAAAAAGGAGAAATTAATATTGGCAGCTCACAGTTGAAAAACATTTCGCAGAAAGCCTGGCGATCCAATATTGGAGCTGTAATGCAGGAAGGTTATATTTTTAGTGATACAATCGCTAATAATATCGCTTTTGGAGTAGATAAAGTGGATAAAGAACGATTGGTTTATGCCGCAGATGTTGCCAATATTAAAGAATATATTAGCGAACTTCCTCTTGGGTACAATACTAAAATTGGAGCAGAAGGAACAGGAATGAGTACAGGACAAAAACAAAGACTTTTAATTGCGAGAGCGGTTTACAAAAATCCGGAAATATTATTTTTTGACGAAGCCACATCAGCTTTGGATGCCAATAATGAAAAAGAGATTATGCGGAAACTGGACATTTTCTTTAAAAACAAAACTGTAATTGTAATTGCGCATAGGTTAAGTACTGTTATGAATGCGGATCAGATTGTGGTTTTACAAAAAGGGAAAATTATCGAAATAGGCTCGCATTCCTCATTGGTGGAACAGAAAGGAAATTATTTTGAATTGGTTAAAAATCAATTGCAGTTAGGAAATTAATCATGGAAGAAGATAATAGTACATTCGAATTAAGAAGTGAGGAAGTTCAGGACATTCTCACCAAAGTGCCGCACTGGATGATCCGCTGGGGAACGGTTTTGATTTTCGTAATCATACTGATGCTCTTTTTTGTTTCCTGGTTTATAAAATACCCGGATGTTGTCAATACGGAAATTGTGATTACAACTAATATTCCGCCAGAGAAAATTGTTGCCAAATCATCTGGACGTATTGAAGCTATTTTAGTTAAAAATAAATCGATTGTATCTAAAAACAGTACACTCGCCATTATAGAAAATACGGCAAATTACAAGGATGTTTTTCTTTTGAAAAGTATCGTTGATAATTATAATATTAATGACCCAAAAGCAGAATTTCCGTTTTCAAAATTAAAAAATACACAGCTGGGAGAAATAGAAAGTGCCTATGCTGTTTTTCAAAAAGATTATCAGGCACAGGAATTAAATCATGACCTGCAGCCTTTTGCAATTGAAAACAGAGCGCAGATCTCTGAAAAAATCCAAATAAAAGAAAGATTAGAAATTTTGCAGCAGCAAAAAACACTTAACGAAAGTGAACTCCAGCTTCAAAAGAATGAAGTGGTCCGTTTTGAAATATTATTTAATAAAGGTATCATTTCGGCTCAGGAAATGGAAGTTAAAAAACTAAGTTTTCTTCAAGCGCAAAAGAGTTATAGAGGCTTATTATCCTCCATTTCTCAATTGAGGTCTTCTCTTATAGATAATACAAAATCGAGTCAGAGTTCGCAGGCAAACAGTACTAAAGAAGAGGTTAATCTGGGGAGAAACATGGCGCAGTCGTTTTATCAGCTAAAAAAAGTGATAAAAGACTGGGAACTGGCTTATGCCTTAAAATCTTCCATTAGCGGGAAAGTTACTTTTTTACAGGTTTGGACAGAAAACCAAACCATAAATTTGGGAGATAATGTCTTTTCGATTATTCCCGATGCTAAAAATGGTTTTATAGGAAAAGTAAAAGCTCCGGCTTTAAACTCAGGAAAAATAAAAACAGGACAAAGGGTCAATATTCGATTGGCTAATTTTCCAGACAGGGAATTTGGTGTTTTAAAAGGAAAGATTCAGAATATTTCTTTAGTTCCGGACAAAGATGGAAATCTACTGATAGATGTTGCTCTGCCAGATGGATTAAAAACTTCTTATAACAAACAAATTCTGTTTCAGCAGGAAATGAAGGGAAGTGCCGAAATCGTAACCGAAGATTTACGCTTAATAGAAAGAATTTTGTATCAGTTTAAAAGTATTTTTGAACAAGTTTAGAATTTCAAATAAAAATCCTTCGTCAACTCAATATATTCTGGTGTATAAACATGTCTGTCAATTTCGATTGTTAATTCGTCGATTTCGATTTCGTCAGTTTCATTTCGGCTAAAAGCCAATAGGCTTCTTTTAATTGATGAAGTTGGAGTTCCTTTTACACGTGTAATTTTTATGGGATATAATTCAGCTTCTTTTGCTAAAGCGATAAATTTCTCTTCTTCTTTGTAAGGAAGAATTATAGCTAAAATTCCGTTTTCAGATAAAAGCAAATCAGCAGCTTCGACGATTTCTTCAAAAGGCATTGCATCCTGAAAACGTGCTAAATCTCGCTGTTCGTTTTCTGTTTTATAATCTTCAGCATAAAAAGGCGGATTTGAAACGATCAAATCATATTCATCTTCCGGTTCTTCAATGAATTCATCTAATCCGGCATGAAAACAAAATAAACGATCACCCCAAGGTGAATTTTCGAAATTTTCTACAGCTTGTTCGTATGCATCTTCATCAATTTCAAGAGCATCAATTTGTTCAGCATCAGTTCGCTGTGCAAGCATTAAAGCAATAATGCCAGTTCCTGCGCCAATATCTAAAACACTAAAAGGATTATGGTGAACGGGAGTCCAAGCACCCAATAAAACACCGTCAGTTCCTACTTTCATTGCAGTTTTGTCTTGTTTTACAGAAAATTGCTTGAATGAAAACATTGCGGTATATAATTAAAATTAAGATTTATTCAGATAGAAAACTGAATACTAAAAACTGTAAACTGAATACTTTTTTAAAGGTACATCTCAACCAATCCTTCAGGAAGGTTCATGATAACCTTTTTATTTTCTCTGTCAATCTTAACCAGGAAATGATCAATCATTGGGACTAAGATTTCTACTTCACCATTTAAAACTTCGAAAAGAGGCTGAGCAGAAGAATCATTAATTGAAGTAATTTTCCCGAAAACACCTAAACGCTGGTCTTCGATTTCGAAACCAATAACTTCGTGGAAATAAAATTTGTTGCCAGAAAGTTTTGGCAGCATTGATAAAGGAAGATAAATAGCATTGCCAACAAGTGCATCAGCTTCTTCCTCATTATTTACATCTTCAAAACGAACCCTAAGAAAGTCGTTTTTATGTAATGAACTTGTTTCAATAAAAAAAGGAACCAAGTGTTTGTTGTGTTCAACAAACACTGATTCCAGATTTTCGTATAACTCAGGTTCGTCTGTGTCTAAATAGATCAGAACTTCACCTTTGAAACTAAATTTTTTAGCGATTTTACCTAAATAAAAACATTCTTCTTTACGCATTATCGCCAAGTAAAATTATGCTTCAGTTGTTTCGTTATTCTCTTCAGCAGCAGGAGCTTCTTCAGTAGCAGTTTCAGCTTCTACTTCAGTAACTTCTTCTTCAACTGCAGGAGTTGCAGCAGCGATAGCATCAGCTTCAGCCTGAGCTGCAGCAGCTAAACGTTTAGCGTTAACTTCTTTTTCTGCTTTTAAAGCTTTTGCTTTAGCATCAGCTTGCGCTTTTGATAAACCGTCTTTTTTAGCATCAACTTTTCCAGATTTTGCCTCTAACCAAGCAGCTAATTTAGCATCAGCTTGTTCTTGAGTTAAAGCTCCTTTACGGATACCTCCATCTAGGTGGTGTTTCAATAAAGCACCTTTGTAAGAAAGGATTGCTCTTGCAGTATCAGTTGGTTGTGCACCATTGTGTAACCATTTAACTGCGCTGTCAAGGTTTAACTCAACAGTTGCTGGGTTTGTGTTTGGATTGTAAGTACCGATTTTCTCTAAGTATTTACCATCTCTTTTTGAGCGTGCATCTGCAGCTACAACCCAGTAAAAAGGTTTTCCTTTTTTACCGTGTCTTTGTAATCTAATTTTTACTGACATAATCTTATGATTAAATTTTGAGGTACTCGACCTCTGTTAATTAAGGGCGCAAAGATATAATTTTTTTATCAATTATCCGTTTCAAAAAGTATTAAATATATTTAAGACAGATTTTTAGCTTTTTTTTGACTTTAAAATTTAAATATTTACCTCATAATGCGATACTTTTGCATTAAATTCATCTTAATATATGAAAAAATATTTTTACTTCTTATCTTTTTTAGTACTGCTTACATCTTGTACAGAAGATATAAAATTCAATAATCCTGCTTTTCAAACGCTGAAAAATAATGTTTTCTGGAGAGCTCAAACTTATAAAGCTTATTTTGGTACAAACGGGACTGTTGTTATTGAAGGTTCTTTAGGATATGAAAATGTTATTTTGCAAACGGCTTCTTCTGCAGAACAAACTTTTATTTTAGGAGTTAATGAAACTTCAAAAGCATCTTACGAAAATACGCTGCCGGCTGAATTGTCTTCATTTTCTACAGGAACAAATATTGGTAACGGACAAATTGTTATTACAGAGTACGATACGGATAACAATACTATTTCGGGAACATTTAAATTTACGGGAATAAATGAAGATGAAAGCGATACCGAGAATCCGAAAATTAACTTCACAGAAGGTGTTTTTTATAAAGTTCCAATTGAAGCAGCTGGTCTTTTTCACGATGATGTAGTAGAAAATTAGTAAATACGATGTTTTTACCAGCTGATTTTCAAAATCAAAATAAAAACATAAATAAACTAATATATAGTAGATTACAGAAAAATAAGACTACATTTGCTACATTATTATAAATAAGTACATATGAACATTTTTGTTGGAAGCCTTCCATTCAGTATTGAGGAAGCAGATTTAAGAGAGTCTTTCGAGGCTTACGGAGCAGTAGATTCAGTTAAAATTATCACTGATAAATTTACTGGAAGAAGCAAAGGTTTTGGTTTTGTTGAGATGCCAAACGATGCTGAAGCTCAAAAAGCAATTGATGAATTGAACGGAGCTACTGTTCAAGGTCGTTCGATTGTAGTTAATAAATCTGAACCAAAACCTGAAGGTGAAAGAAGAAGCTTCAACAATAACAGCCGTGGTGGAGATTCACGCGGAGGTTATGGTGGAGGAAACAGCCGTGGTGGAAATGACCGTGGTGGTAACAGAGGAGGATATTAATATTTTTTTCTAAATATATAAAAGGGATCAACGAAAGTTGATCCCTTTTTTTGTGATATTTTTTCTGTAGAGGCGCACAGCAGTGCGACTAAGATACCGAGAAGACGCACTGCTGTGCGTCTCTACGATTAACATTATTACAAATTAGCAACTAACCAGTCACCAACTTCGCTTGTTTTGTAAGCTTTTGATCCTTTTGAAGCTAAATCTTCGGTAACAACTCCTTGTTCTAAAGATTTGTTTACAACAGTGCGAATAGCTTCAGCTTCATCTTTTAATCCGAAAGCATCTTCGAACATCATTGCCGCAGATAAAATAGTAGCTAATGGGTTAGCAATATTTAATCCTGTAGCTTGTGGATAAGATCCGTGGATTGGTTCGTATAATGAAGTATGTTCTCCAACAGAAGCAGACGGCATTAATCCCATTGAACCTGAAATTACAGAAGCTTCGTCAGTTAAGATATCTCCAAATAAATTTTCGGTAATTAATACATCATAAGAATTTGGCCATTGAACCAAACGCATTGCTACAGCATCAACAAATTCATAAGAAACCGTAACCTCTGGATAATCTTTTTCCATAGCCTGAACAGTTTCTCTCCATAAACGTGAAGTCTCTAAAACGTTTGCTTTATCAACGCAGCATAATTTTTTGCTGCGCGTCATTGCCAATTCAAAACCTTTTTTAGCTAAACGCTGTACTTCTGCACGTGTATAAACACAATTGTCAAAAGCAGTATCTCCGTTATCTTTTCTTCCTTTTTCACCAAAGTAAATTCCGCCAGTTAATTCTCTTAAGAAAACTAAATCAGTTCCTTCAATTCTTTCTCTTTTTAAAGGTGAATTATCAATTAAAGAAGGAAAAGTAAAAGTTGGACGTACATTAGCAAATAAACCTAATTTTTTACGCATCAACAATAAACCTTGCTCTGGACGAACCGGTGCACTTGGATCGTTATCATATTTTGGGTGACCAATTGCTCCAAATAAAACGGCATCAGCTTTCATACAAACTTCGTGTGTTTCATCTGGATAAGGAACTCCAACTGCGTCAATTGCGCAAGCTCCAGTCAAAGCAGGAGTCCATGTGATTTCGTGATTGAATTTTTTTGCAATAGCATCAGATACTTTTACAGCTTCATTTATTACCTCAGGACCAATTCCGTCTCCTGCTAAAAGGGCTATGTTAAATTTCATTTTTTAAGTATTTATTATTTTAAGGTTCTAAGGTTTTGAGTTGCTAAGATTCTAAGTTTTTTTTCTTAGTATGTTAGTAACTTGGTGTTGATTTTTTTTAAGATTCTGAGTTTTTAAGGTTCTAAGCTCAAAGAAAAAAAATCTCAGTAACTTAGAATCTTAGCAACTTAGTGCCTTAAGCTATTACATTTAACATTTTTTGCGTTGCGATAATCGCTGCAACAGTTTGATCGGAATCTAATCCTCTTGTTTTAAATTCTTTTCCGTTGTTTACCCAGGTGATAATAGTTTCGCACAAGGCATCAGAACTACTTCCCGGCGGGATTCTTACTGCGTAATCAATTAATTTAGGAAGCGTAAGTTTTTTACTTTTATAAATCTTTGATAAAGCATTCATAAAAGCATCAAACTGACCATCGCCTTGCGCATTTTCTTCGATGATTTCACTTCCAAATTTTAAGCATAAGGTCGTTGACGGACGCATTCCTTTTGAGTGTACTAATATATAGGACTCAATTTTTATTTTTTCTTCGTAAGTATGACTGTCCAAAACATCTGAAATAATGTATGGAAGATCTTCCTTAGTAACAGTTTCTTTTTTATCGCCTAATTCAATGATTCTTTGTGTAACCAATTTCAAATCTTCCTGATTTAGTTTTAAACCTAGTTCCTGAAGATTCTTTTCAATATTAGCTTTTCCAGAAGTTTTTCCTAAAGCGTATTTTCTTTTTCTTCCAAAACGTTCCGGAAGCAAATCATTAAAATATAAGTTGTTTTTGTTGTCACCGTCGGCGTGGATTCCGGCAGTTTGCGTGAAGACATTATCGCCCACAATTGGTTTGTTCGCAGGAATTCTGTATCCGGTAAACGTTTCCACTAATTTGCTTACCGTATATAAAGAAGTTTCTTTAATATTGATGCTTACTTCTGGCAGATAATCGTTTATAACAGCAACCGTACTTTCAAGCGGTGCATTTCCGGCACGTTCTCCCATTCCGTTTACCGTAACGTGAAGTCCGTTTATACCCGCTTTAATAGCTTCCATAACATTGGCAACACTTAAATCGTAATCGTTATGAGCGTGAAAGTCAAAATGGATGTTTGGATATTTTGCTCTGATTTTAGAAATAAATTCAAAAGCCAAAGACGGAATTAAAACTCCTAAAGTATCCGGAAGTAAAATTCTTTTTATTGGCTGCGTAGATAAGAAATCCAGAAATTGAAATACATATTCAGAAGAATTTCGCATTCCGTTGCTCCAGTCTTCTAAATAAACATTCGTTTCAATATTGTTTTCTTTTGCTAAAGCAATGATTTGAGCGATTTCAGAAAAATGCTGTTCAGGTGTTTTTTTTAACTGATGTGTTAAGTGATTCATTGAGCCTTTGGTCAACAAATTCTGCACTTTTGCACCGGCTTTTTTCATCCAGTCAATTGAAACGCCGCCGTCAACAAACGAAAGGACTTCAATTCTGTTAATATAACCGCGTTCTTCAGCCCAAGAAGTAATGCCTTTTACGGCTTGAAATTCTCCTTCGCTCACGCGTGCCGAAGCAATTTCGATTCTATCAATATTTAATTCCTCCAACAACAATTGCGCAATGGTTAGTTTTTCTGCAGCAGAAAATGAAACTCCTGAGGTTTGTTCACCATCGCGGAGTGTCGTATCCATTATTTCAATTTTTCTTTTTTCCATATTGATATTGTAATTTCTAACGTTGGATTTTTATTGATATCCATGTTTAATTTTGACGCTGATTTTACGGATTCGCTTTGCGAAGACGCTGATAAAAACGGATTTTTAGTATTAAGTAAAATAAAAATCCGCGTTAACCTGCGTTTTTGCGATAGCAAATCTGTTTCATCCGCGTTCTATTTTTTCTCATTTAATTTAGAAAGACCCGACTGGTTTTTGAAACCTGTCGGGTCTAATATCCTGAATGAGATTTCTATTAGTAAGGAAGTTTATCGGCGAAAGCCACAATCTCTTCTTTAATATTTTGTAAATAATCAATGTCGTCAAAACCATTAATCATATTGTTCTTTTTGTATCCGTTGATAGCAAAAGATTCTTGCTGACCAGTTGACAATAAAGTAATAGTTTGGTTTGGAAGATTGATTTCTAATTCTGTTTTAGGATCAGCCTCAATTGCTTTGAAAATAGTTTCAGCAAACTCCGGGCTGATTTGTACTGGCAAAACACCAATATTTAAACAGTTTCCTTTAAAGATATCAGCAAAGAAACTAGAAACCACAGCTCTAAAACCGTAATCGTAAACTGCCCAAGCAGCGTGCTCTCTTGAAGATCCAGAACCGAAGTTTTTTCCTCCAACAAGAATTTTTCCAGAATAAGTAGAATCGTTTAAAACGAAATCTGCTTTCGGAGTATCATCTCCATTGTATCTCCAGTCTCTAAAAAGATTGTCTCCAAAACCTTCACGTTTTGTAGCTTTTAAGAAACGAGCCGGAATGATTTGATCTGTATCAACGTTCTCAATTGGCAGTGGCACTGCACTGCTGGTAAGTATAGTAAATTTATCGTATGCCATTTTTTGGAATTTTAGATTTTAGATTTTAGATTTTAGATTTTCTTTTGAAAACTTAAAATGTTAGAACCTTAAAATGTTTTGTATTAAATAATGTTGATCAATTTTATTTGAAGAAGTTTAGATTTCAGATTTCACAAAGTGAGAAATCTGAAATCTAAAATCTCCAATCTAAAATAATTCACGCGGGTCTGTTAGTTTTCCTGTAACAGCAGCAGCAGCAGCCATAATTGGACTTGCTAAAAGCGTTCTTGAACCAGGACCTTGACGACCTTCAAAGTTTCTGTTTGAAGTACTTACCGCATATTTTCCCGCAGGAACTTTATCGTCGTTCATTGCTAAACAAGCAGAACAACCCGGCTGACGTAATACGAAACCAGCTTCAGTAAGAATATCTAAAATACCTTCTTCTTTAATCTGAGCTTCAACAACGTGAGAACCCGGAACTAACCAAGCCGTAACATTATCTGCTTTTTTTCTTCCTTTTACAATTTCAGCGAAAGCTCTAAAATCTTCAATACGTCCGTTTGTACAACTTCCCAAGAAAACATAATCAATTTGTTTTCCAATCATTACGTCGTCTTCGTGGAAGCCCATGTAAGCCAAAGATTTTTTGTAAGTTTCCTCACCACCTTCAACTTCTTTTGCACTTGGGATATGTTTTGTGATACCAATTCCCATTCCAGGGTTAGTACCATAAGTAATCATTGGTTCGATATCTTCAGCTTTGATGTTTAATTCAGCATCAAAAACAGCATCTGCATCCGTTTTTAGAGTTTTCCAGTATTCAACAGCTTTTGTCCAGGCTTCACCTTTTGGAGCGTATAATCTTCCTTCAAGGAAATCGAAAGTAGTTTGGTCAGGAGCGATCATTCCTCCACGAGCACCCATTTCGATACTTAAATTACAAACCGTCATACGACCTTCCATAGTCATGTTTTCAAAAACATCACCAGCATATTCAACAAAATAACCTGTTCCTCCAGAAGTAGTTAGCTGAGCAATAATATAAAGCGCAACGTCTTTTGGACCAACACCTTTGCTCAATTTACCATTTACGTTAATACGCATTTTCTTTGGTTTAGGCTGCATAATACATTGAGTAGAAAGCACCATTTCAACCTCAGAAGTTCCGATACCAAAAGCAATTGCTCCAAAAGCACCGTGAGTAGACGTATGTGAATCACCACATACAATAGTAGCACCTGGCAAAGTAATTCCATTTTCAGGACCAACTACGTGTACAATACCATTTTTTTGATGACCTAATCCCCAGTGTGAGATTCCGTATTCATTAGCATTGTCTTCAAGAGCCTGAAGCTGATTTGCTGATAAAGGATCCTGAACTGGTAAATGTTGGTTTATGGTTGGGGTATTGTGATCTGCAGTTGCAAAAGTACGTTGTGGGTATAAAACGTTAACGCCTCTTGATTTTAATCCTAAAAAAGCAACAGGACTCGTAACTTCATGAATGAAATGGCGGTCAATAAAAAACACATCTGGTCCATCTTCAATTTTACGCACTACATGTGAATCCCATACTTTGTCAAATAATGTCTTACTCATTTTTTATTTTTTTTAATTGTAATTTCTATAACCACAGCAATTTCCTGTTCATTATAATAGCAAAACAAAAGTAAAAAAAGATACAAAAGCGTCAATTTCGATATTTCATTATATACGATACCCAAACTAAAATACAAATTGCTAAACCGCTTTTGCAGCTTCAATTTTGGCAGAAAAATGATTTACAAAATGACTTTGTTTTTCTTTTTCAACTTTAATTTTCTTTGATTGTTTTTTGTTTTAATAGTTTGCAAATTTATTTTAAAATCACTATAAAATATAAGAATTTAATTGAAAAAATCTAACAAAATGAATAAAAATAGTAATAATTGTTAGTTTTGATTTCTTTGCAAAAAGAATGCTTTGGTTGTTTTTGAAGGCTTTTAAAAGAGTTTTTAAGACGTTATTTAGATTCAATAAATCATCTAAATACTACGACATCCAAGAAGTGTATTTTTATGAAATTTTATGCTTTTTTAAGACAAAAAGGGCTTTTTGAAGAGAATAATTTTAAAGACTAATTCAATGAGTTTTTAAACTCTAATGGAGTAAGGTTGGTTTTCTTTTTAAACAGTTTGCTAAATGACTGAGGATATTCAAAACCCAATTGATAGGCAATTTCCGCCACTGAAAGATTGGTAGTCATCAGGAAATCTTTTGATTTTTCTATTAGTTTCGAATGAATGTGCTGCTGAGCATTTTGCCCTGTTAAATTGCGAAGCATATCGCTTAAATAATGACTGGAAACATTGACTTGTGAAGCAAGAAAATCGACTGAAGGCAAACCTCTTTTTAGGGTTTCGGCGTTATTGAAATAATCATTTAAAGTATTTTCTACTTTAAGTAATAAATCATTGCTGACCGTTTTTCTGGTAATAAATTGGCGTTTGTAAAAACGATTACTGTAATTCAGCAAAACATCAATATATGAAATGATAACATCCTGGCTCATTTCGTCAATAGCCGTATGAAGTTCATTGTCAATGCTATTTAATAAACCTATAATAGTTGTTTTTTCGCTGTCAGAAAGATGCAGTGCTTCATTAGTATCGTAGGAGAAGAAACCATACTTTTTGATATTTTTCCCTAAAGGATAATTTCTAATAAAATCAGGGTGAAAGAACAAAGTATAACCGTGATATTCGGTTCCTTCTTCATTATCAGTAAAAATCAATTGGTTGGGAGAAGTGAACATTAAACCGCCTTCGTTAAAATCATAATAACCCTGACCGTAACCCATTTTACCATTCGTAGAATATTTATAAGATATTTTATAAAAATCGAGTAAAAAAGAGTTGTTCGTTTCTGTTTTAACAGCTAATATTTTATTGTCAACCAAACTGATCATAGGATGCAGCGGTTTTGGCAGATCAAACAAAGTATGAAACTGCGAAACAGAGGAAATTTTGGTAGGAGTATTGTTTTTCTTTTCCATGATATAAAGGTATAAAAAATGAAAATTAATACCGCACAGATCATCAAAACCTGAGCGGTATTAGTAATAAATTAGGCTCCCAAAAATTGTTTACCAAAGGAAGCGCGAAAAACTTCGTCACCTTGTTCCAGTCTTTGCTGGTAAAGTGCTTTTGCATCTTCTCCCGCCACGTATCTTAGTTTTGTTTTTCCGTCTGTAGCAGCTTCATAAACAACATCGGCAATATGTTCTGGAGTCGATGCCATTTCAAACATTACATCTACATTTTCAAACATTTTGTCTGCCATTGCTTGGTATTCAGGTTTAACTCCAGTATCAAGTGAACCGTGTAAAAATTCTGTTTTAATGCCGCCTGGAGAAACTGTTTTAATATTGATTCCAAATTGATTCAATTCATAAGCCATACTTTCGCTCCAGCCTTCTAATCCCCATTTTGTTGCGTGATAAACAGAACCTAAAGGAAAAGAAATCAATCCACCAATTGAAGTAGTTGAGATAAATAATCCATTTCTTTTTTCTCTGAAATATGGAATAAAAGCATTCGTTACGCGAATGGTTCCTAATAAATTAGTGTTTAATTGTTTCGTGATTTGGTCATCGTTAAAACTTTCCAAAGGGCCAATTAATCCATAACCAGCATTATTAAAAACGATATCAATATCGCTTAATGCAATAGCTTTTTGAACCGTGCTTTGTATTTGATCATAATTTGTAACGTCTAATGGTAAAAGGGTTACGTTTTCTAAACCAGCAAGTTCAGTTTCCTTTTCTGGAGTTCTCATTGTTGCAATTACATTCCAGCCTTTTGCCTGAAATAATTTTGCTGTTGCTTTTCCTAAACCTGATGATGCGCCTGTGATAAAAATTGTTTTCATGATTATTATTTTTTAATTGTTATAATTTGATGAAGCAAAGTTCAGCATACAGTACAGCTTAAAAGTGTTCATTTTGGTGTAATGAGTATCCAAAATGAATAATCGGAGTTTTTTAAGAAAAAAAGAATCAAATTCGGTTCTTTTTATGTTTAGAAAACAAAGATGTTAATTATGCTTTTGTTGATAACTTCGTTTTTCATTCGCTTAAAAAAAAGCGTAAATTTGAACTTCTTCCATTTTTCATTTCGCATTTTGTTATGTTTCATATTGTCAATGTGTTGCAATATGACAGACTTGGAATTTGGACACGAGCGAAGCGAACTGGCGAAGCAATTTTAAAATTTGACTTTTTACAACTCTATGTATTTAATATTCGATACCGAAACAACCGGATTACCAAAACGTTGGGATGCCCCAATAACCGATTCTGATAACTGGCCTCGCTGTATACAAATTGCGTGGCAGCTTCATGATGAAATGGGACAGCTTATTGAGCATCAGGATTACTTGGTAAAACCAGAAGGATTTAATATTCCGTATGATGCCGAGCGTATTCACGGAATCTCAACTGAATTGGCTGAAGCCGATGGAATCACTTTGGCCGAAGTTTTGGAGAAATTCAATATCGCATTAAGCAAAACCAAATTTATTGTTGGACAGAATTTAGGTTTCGACGTTAATATTATGGGAGCCGAATTCCATAGAATGGGAGTGGATTCTCAAATGAGTTCAATGCCAGTTTTGGATACTTGTACCGAAGTTACCGCTTCTTTATTACAGCTTCCCGGAGGTCGTGGAGGAAAATTCAAACTTCCAACTTTGACCGAATTACACAGCTATCTTTTCGACCAGCCTTTTGCGGAAGCGCACAACGCAACTGCCGACGTTGAGGCAACTACGCGTTGTTTCCTGGAATTGGTTAGAAGAGAAGTTTTTACAAAAGAAGAATTAGACGTTCCGCAGGGTTATTTCAAAGACTTTCAGGAAAGAAATTCGGATCCGTTTAAGCTTATTGGTTTAAAACACATCAACTTAAAAGCAGCTTCTGATAAAATCAGAGAACAGCTTAAAGCTTTACAAGTTGACGATAATCAAACTACCGTTTCAGAATCTGATAAAGCAGATTTTAAAGCGGCAAAATTTGCACATTTACATAATCATACGCAGTTTTCGGTTTTACAATCTACTATCGGAATTGGAAATATTGTTGCGGCTGCAGCCAAAAACGGAATGCCGGCTGTTGCCATGACCGATACCGGAAACATGATGGGAGCTTTTCACTTTGTGAGCGCCGTTATGAACCACAACAAAGCAGCATCAGGAAAAAACAAAGCTTTGGTTGAAGCCGGAGAAGAACCGACAGAAACAGAAGTAAAACCAATTGTAGGCTGTGAATTTAATATTTGTGAAAACCATTTAGACAAAAGCAAAAAAGACAACGGTTATCAGGTTGTTTTATTGGCTAAGAACAAAGCCGGTTATCATAATCTGGCTAAAATGGCTTCGATTGCTTATACCGAAGGATTTTATTATGTGCCGAGGATTGACAAAAATATAGTCGAAAAATACAAAGAAGATATTATGGTTTTGTCTGGGAATTTATACGGAGAAATTCCGAGTAAAATCCTGAACATTGGTGAAAACCAAGCCGAAGATGCTTTAATTTGGTGGAAAGAACAATTTGGCGAAGATTTCTATCTGGAAGTAATGCGCCACAATCAGGAAGATGAAAATCGTGTCAACAAAACCCTGATTGAATTTTCGCAAAAACACAATGTCAAATTAATTGCAACTAATAATACTTACTATTTAAATAAAGAAGATGCCAATGCGCACGATATTTTACTTTGTGTAAAAGACGGTGAAAAGCAGGCAACACCTATTGGACGTGGGCGTGGTTACCGTTACGGACTTCCAAATCAGGAATATTATTTTAAGTCGGAAGAGGAGATGAAAAAACTCTTTTCTGATCTGCCCGAAGCGATTATCAACATTCAGGAAATTATTGATAAAGTTGAAGGATATTCGCTTTACCGAGATGTATTGCTTCCGAAGTTTGATATTCCGGAAGAATTTATAGTTCCTGAAGATGAAGCAGACGGTGGGGTTCGAGGTGAAAATAAATACCTGCGACACCTTACAATGGTTGGTGCCGCAAAACGATATGGAGAAATTACAGAATCGATTCAGGAACGTCTGGATTTTGAATTATTGACGATTTCAAATTCAGGATATCCGGGTTACTTTTTGATTGTACAGGATTTCATTGCCGAGGCCAGAAAAATGGACGTATCGGTTGGTCCCGGACGTGGATCTGCAGCGGGTTCTGCCGTTGCGTATTGTCTAGGGATTACCAATATTGACCCCATTAAATACGATTTACTTTTTGAGCGTTTCCTAAATCCTGACCGTGTATCGATGCCCGATATTGATATCGACTTTGATGACGAGGGTCGTGGACGTGTAATGGATTATGTAATTAATAAATACGGCCAAAAGCAGGTAGCACAGATTATCACTTATGGTAAAATGGCAACCAAATCAGCTATTCGTGATACGGCTCGTGTATTGGATTTACCATTATTTGAAGCCGATAGAATTGCGAAACTGATTCCGGGAATGATGCCGTCAAAATGGAATTTGGCGCGTTTTATTTCAGAGAGTGAAGAGGAAGTTAAAAAAGCCCTTCGTTCGGACGAATTTGATAATGTAAAAGAATTAATCGCCATTGCCAATGAAGGTGATTTGGCAGGAGAAACCATTCAGCAGGCAAAAATCCTTGAAGGATCGATGCGTAATACGGGAATTCACGCCTGTGGGGTAATCATTACACCGTCGGATATTACGAATTATGTTCCTGTAACAACAGCAAAAGATTCGGATTTATATGTAACACAGTTTGATAACTCGGTTGCAGAAAGTGCCGGATTGCTGAAAATGGACTTCTTGGGTCTGAAGACCCTTACGCTGATAAAAGACACCGTTAAACTGGTAAAATATAGAACGGGAATTGATCTGGATCCCGACACGTTTCCTATCGATGATGAAGAAACGTATGCGCTTTTCCAAAGAGGTGAAACCGTTGGAATCTTCCAATACGAGTCACCCGGAATGCAGAAATACATGAAAGACCTTAAACCAACGGTTTTCGGAGATTTAATTGCCATGAATGCACTTTATCGTCCGGGACCTTTGGAGTATATTCCATCTTTCGTTAGAAGAAAAAATGGCGATGAGGAAATCAAATACGATTTAGATGCCTGTGCCGAATATCTATCAGAAACCTACGGAATTACGGTTTACCAAGAGCAGGTAATGCTTTTGTCTCAGTCTTTGGCAGGATTTACAAAGGGTGAGGCCGACGTTTTGCGTAAAGCGATGGGTAAGAAGCAAAAAGACGTACTGGATAAAATGAAGCCGAAGTTCGTTGAACAAGCAGCACAAAAAGGTCACGATGCCAAAATTCTGGAGAAAATCTGGAAAGACTGGGAAGCCTTTGCGAGTTACGCCTTCAACAAATCACACTCGACTTGCTATGCATGGATTGCGTATCAAACAGCATATTTAAAAGCGCATTATCCGGCCGAATATATGGCAGCGGTACTTTCGAATAATATGAATGACATCAAACAGGTTTCGTTTTTTATGGAAGAATGTAAACGTATGGGATTGCAGGTTTTAGGCCCTGATGTAAACGAATCATATTATAAATTTACCGTAAACGATAATTATGCTGTTCGTTTTGGAATGGGTGCAATTAAAGGTGTTGGTTCCGGAGCTGTTGAAACTATTGTAGAAAACAGAAAAGACGGAAGATATAAATCAATTTTTGATTTGGCGAAACGAATTGATTTGCGTGCAGCTAATAAAAAAGCAATTGAAAATTTAGCACTTGCTGGAGGTTTTGATTCTTTTGAAGGAACAACCAGAGCGCAATATTTTCATGATGATGGCGACGGAATTACATTCTACGAAAAAGCGATGCGTTACGGATCGAAATTTCAGGAAAATGAAAACTCATCGCAGGTAAGTTTATTTGGAGAAACCAGCGAAGTACAAATTGCAGAACCTGTTGTACCGCCATGTGAAGACTGGAGTACAATGGAAAAACTGGCCAAGGAAAAAGAGGTTGTAGGGATTTACATTTCCGGACATCCGCTTGATGATTTTAGATTTGAGATGAAATACTTCTGCAACGCCCGATTAGAAGCGTTGAAAAGTATGAATGAATATGTAGGTAAAAATCTAAACTTTGCCGGAATCATTAATAACGTACAGCATCGTGTAGCCAAAAACGGAAAAGGCTGGGCCGTATTTAACTTAGAAGGCTATGACGAAAGTTTTGAGTTTAAGATTTTTGGTGAAGAATACTTAAAATTCCGCCATTTCCTGATTCAGAATAATTTTGCATACCTGAAAATTTTGATAAAAGATGGCTGGGTAAATCATGATACAGGTAAAAAATCAGAACCCAGAATGCAGTTTGTTGAGGTACGACAGCTTCAGGATATTTTAGAAGCTTTTGCTAAAAAATTGATTCTTTTATTAAATATCAAAGATCTTCAGCCTGACTTTATTCATAAATTAAGTCATTTATTTAATGAAAATAAAGGCGAAAATACCGTGAGTTTTGACATCATGGAAATCGAAAATGTCAAACGTTTAGTTGAGGTTGAAACAACAAGTGAATTTGAAGACAGTGAAGATGCTGTTTTTGAAGATGAAAATGATGACAATGAAGCGGTTGCCGGAGAAGCTAAAATGCAGGAAGTAAAAGAAGTCGAAGAAGTGAAAGTTGTAACCAAATTAACGATGCCAAGCAGAAGGTTAAAAATTAGGATTTCAGCAGAACTTCTTCAGGAATTAGAGAAAATGCAGATAAATTTTAAGCTGAACTAAATTTTAACAGTTAAAATTTAAAAGAATATAAAATTTTAGTGTTAAAAATATGCATGCATAATACTTTTTTAGTAATATTGCCCGAAATTACAACGATTTCGTTCCAAGTCTAACAATGCAAACTATAAGGATATGTTAAAAAATTCTAAGTTTGTATAAATTAATTAAATCAGAATTATGAAAAAGAACCTATTTTTATTAGGACTATTAGTTTGCTCTATGGTTACTATGGCGCAGACAGAAAAAACAGACAAACCAGAAAGCTGGTACTTTAAATTGGGTGGGTCATATTTCATCCAAACTGCTGCTGCTGAATTCCCAACTGTATCTGGGGCATTACCTAATACTGATGTTTATGGGCCAGATGGTACGACTTTAATTTCTAGAGAAACTAATCATGGTTCTTTCGGACAAGGATTCCGTACAGGTTTAACTGCTGGATATCGTTTTACGCCGCGTTTAGGTGTTGAGTTAGGATTTAACTATTTTAATAGTGCAGATAAAACTATGGTTGAAACAACTCATAGATTAGTAGCTGCCGGACCAACTTTTGCAACTGGTAAAGCAGTAGGAAAACTTGAAGCTTATGATATTGCTCCTGCAATCGTTTTGTTTTTAGGAGAAACTCATGGTTTTGAGCCTTATACTAAAGTTGGAGTTATTGTTCCTGTTCACGGTACATTAGATATCGAAACTACTAGAACATATACAAACCCAGCGGGAGTAACAGAAACTTATTCAAAAGATGTAATTAAACCAAACCCAACTGTTGGATTTACTGCAGCATTAGGAACATCTTATAAATTAGGAACACACATTTCTCTTTTTGCTGAATTAGAGTACCGTAACTTTACAGTACACGGAAAAACAAAAGAAACAGAAATATATACTGAAAACGGTGTAGATAAATTAAACACACCTACAGCTTTCCGTCAAGATGCATCATATTCTGCAAGCCATACTAAGTATGTAAAACAAATTAATACTACTTCAAACAGTAAAGTAACTAATGCAGCTGGTTTTGACAATACAAAAGCAACTGATGATATTAGTTCTTACGTTGGAATTTCTGGTTTAGGATTTACTTTTGGTCTTAAATACAGCCTATAATTTTTTATAGAAGTTTTATAGTTTTTTGAAGAAAAGGATATTCGAAAGAATATCCTTTTTGTTTTTTGTCATTTCGACTGAAAGGAGAAATCACACTCGGGAATCCACAAAGAGAATCGCCAATCTTTGTCGAGTTTCTAGTGTGATTTCTCTTTTTAGTCGAAATGACAAGATTTATTCAATTGCCTCCAGCTTTAGCTGGAGGTTGATAGGATTGATGAATTTAAAAAGGCTTTAGCCAAACAAACGTTTTTGGCTAAAGCCTTTATCTATTTTAATTTTTATTCTCCAGCTAAAGCTGGAGGCAATTGATTATTTAGAATTTCTAAACTCCTTCAAAACTTCATCAATAACCCAGGTTGTTCTTGCTCCTGAAATTCCTTTAGATGGAGAAGCACCTTCTTTACCTAAAAGTTCAGCCATAACAGTTTCTATAAACGGCTGTTGAATATGAAGTGGATTTTCTATCGTAATACTTTCTTTTTTTCCATTTGCATACTGAATATGAATTGGATCATTTCCGAAAGTTGAAAACGAGATTTTACCTTTATCGCCCACAATTTCAGTATTGTCATAACGTTCAAAACTGGCGAAATTCCACAAACCAGATCCGTGAATTCCGTTTTCAAATAAAAACGACATCGAAACCGAATCTTCTGCAGGATAAGCTTGCAATTGAGAAGTCGCATGTCCGCGAACAGATTTTATCGGGCCTAAAACAAAATCCAGAAAATCTAACGTATGACAAGCCAGATCAACGAAAATTCCACCACCTGAAATATGCGGTAAAACGGTCCACGGAAGATTAATTTCGTCGTCGTAACGAGCTTCAAAAGGATGATATAAAACAGTATTTACATGACGTATGTTTCCTAATTTTCCTTTGTCGATTATTTCTTTTATTTTTAAAAAGCGCGGTAAACCTCTTCTGTAATAAGCAACAAACAAAGGAACATTATGTTCTTTGCAGGCGCTGATCATTTCATTACATTCTTCAAAAGTCAAAGCCATAGGTTTTTCAACATACACAGGTTTTCCGGCTTTGGCACACAAAAGAGTATATTCTTTATGAGAAGATGGCGGAGTAGCAATATAAACCGCATCGACTTCAGGATCGTTTATTAAATCGACTGCATTCGAATACCATTTCGGAACGTTATGACGTTTGGCGTAATCTTCGGCAAGCTTTGCATCTCTTCGCATCACAGCAACCAAAGCAGAATTCGGAGCCCTCTGAAAAGCTGGTCCGCTTTTTACTTCCGTTACGTTCCCGCAGCCTATAATTCCCCATTTTATAATTTTCATCGTTTGGTTATTTTAGTTATTCAAATTTAAAAAAGGTTTGCCACGAATTACACTAATTTCTACGAATTTATTTTTTTAGTTTTTGCCACAGATTAAATAGATTTTCACAGATTAATAATAAAAGCATATATAATAATCATTTTAATTCTTTTAATCTGTGGCAAAAAATAGCCACGAATTCATGAATTATTTTTTCCCGCAGATTTAGCAGATTCCACAGATTTATTTTACACATAGAATCAGCTTAATCTGCAAAATCTGCGTGAAACAAATTAATAAAGCCACAGATTAAAAAGATTCACACAGATTTTAAAAATCCATCTAATCCTTTTAATCTGTGGCAAAAAAAATAACCACAAATTCACAAAATTAAATTCGTGAATTCGTGGCTATAAAATTTTAACTTAAAGTCTTACTTCTTAGGCAAAGCTTTAAATCCCATATTGTAAAGAGTGAAAGCCTGAATGTCTACATTTTCCTGAATTGTAGCTGCAACAGATTTCCCTGCACCGTGACCCGCTTTTACATCAATTCTAATTAAAACAGGATTTTCTCCTGCTTGTTTGTCTTGCAATTCAGCAGCAAATTTAAAACTGTGCGCCGGAACAACACGATCATCATGATCCCCGGTTGTAACCATAGTTGCCGGATATTTAGTACCACTTTTAACGTTTTGAACAGGCGAATATCCTTTTAAGTATTCAAACATTTCTTTATTATCCTGAGCCGTTCCATAATCATATGCCCAACCCGCACCAGCAGTAAAAGTGTGATAACGAAGCATGTCCATAACACCAACCGCAGGCAAAGCAACTTTCATTAAATCAGGGCGCTGCGTCATTGTTGCACCCACTAATAAACCTCCGTTAGATCCTCCGCGAATCGCTAAATAATCAGATGAAGTATATTTTTGAGCAATTAGGTATTCTGCAGCAGCAATAAAATCATCAAACACATTTTGTTTTTGAAGTTTTGTTCCCGCATCATGCCATTTTTTTCCGTATTCACCGCCGCCTCTTAAATTGGCAACCGCATAAACACCTCCGTTTTCCAACCAAACCGCATTCGAAATACTAAATGCAGGAGTCAAACTAATATTAAACCCGCCATAACCATAAAGAATCGTTGGGTTTTTACTGTCTAATTTTGTTCCTTTTTTATACGTAATAATCATAGGAACTTTTGTGCCGTCTTTTGAAGTGTAGAAAACTTGTTTAGATTCATAATCTTCACTTTTAAAATCAACTTTTGGTTTTTGATACACTTCTGATTTACCAGATTTTGGTTCAAAAGAAAAAATGGTTCCCGGAGTTGTATAGTTTGTAAAACTGTAGTATAAAATCTTTTCTTCCTTTTTTGCGCCAAATCCTCCGGCAGTTCCAACAGCAGGAAGCTTAATTTCGCGAACTAGTTTTCCGCTGTAATCGTATTGTAAAACCAATGAAACAGCATCTTTTGTATAATTGGCAAAGAAATAGCCGCCGCCTGTAGATGGAGATAAAACATTCTCTGTTTCTTTAATAAAATCTTTCCAGTTTTCCTGTTTTGGATTACTGAAATCTACCGAAACCACGCGTCCGTTAGGAGCGTTATAATCCGTTTGTATAAATAATTTACTTCCTTCGTTTTCGATAATATTATTATCACTATTGAAGTTGTCTACAATAGTAATAATCGGACTGTTTGGCGTTTTTAAATCTTTAATATAAAGTTCATTTCCGTAAGTCGAATTAGCAGCAGTAATCACTAAATAATGATTGTCTTCGGTCACATAGCCGCCAACATATCTTCTTTTTTGATCTGCGCCAAAAATCACTTTATCTTCTTTTTGAGAAGTTCCCAACTTATGAAAATACAATTTGTGCTGATCTGTTTTTGCAGAAAGTTCACTTCCTTTTGGTTTATCATAACTAGAATAATAAAAACCTTCATTTCCAAGCCATGAAATACCGCTGAATTTTACATCAACAAGAGTATCTTCCAGAACTTTTTTAGATAAAGCATCAATAATAATCACTTTTCTCCAGTCGCTTCCTCCTTCAGAAATAGAATAAGCTGCTTTATTTCCGTCTTTAGAAAAATCTAATCCGCCAAGCGAAGTAGTTCCGTCTTTTGAGAAAGTATTCGGATCCAGAAAAATCTCTTCTTTTTCACTTTGATCTTTTCTGTAAATAACAGATTGATTTTGAAGTCCATTATTTTTAGAGTAATAAGTAAACTTTCCTTCTTTTGATGGAGCGCCTATTTTTTCGTAGTTCCAAAGTTTCTCCATTCGCTTTTTAAGATCTTCGCGAAACGGGATTTTATCTAAATATCCATAAGTTACTTCGTTTTCAGCTTTTACCCAAGCACCAGTTTCAGCAGATTTATCATCTTCAAGCCAACGATACGGATCGCTTACTTTCGTATCAAAATATACGTCGACAGTTTCTCCTTTTTTAGTTTCCGGATACTGAATTTTGTTTTGTCCAAATGAAATTCCTGCAGTTGTAATTGCCATTATAAGAAAGGTTTTTTT
Organism: Flavobacterium sp. FG68; assembly: GCF_057808895.1. NCBI lineage: Bacteria > Pseudomonadati > Bacteroidota > Flavobacteriia > Flavobacteriales > Flavobacteriaceae > Flavobacterium > Flavobacterium sp. FG68. Next base: position 23,853 of record NZ_JBMDIY010000007.1, on the reverse strand, counting down.
CATAGTTTTTGATTAACAGTTGTAGCAAAAATAGCACTTTTTGTGAGATATTTTTTAACCGCAAAGACACAAAGTCTTTTCGCAAAGTACGCAATGTTTTTAATCTCGCAAAGACGCGAAGTCGCAAAGAATTTTAAAACTTTGCGTCTCTGCGTCTTTGCGAGATTTTTTAAGTACTAAGGATATTTTCTAATCACAAAGCTTAAATAAAACCTTGCGAACTTTGTGAAAACTCCTTGCGCTCTTTGCTGTTAAATAAAATTATAAATTGAAATTAACGCCCAGAACGATGTTTCTTCCAATATTTGGGATTCCGTCTGTTTTTAATCTTGAAAGGTGTGCAATGTATTTTTTATCGAATAAATTGTTTCCGTTCAGGTTGATATCAAAAGCAGTTTTACCCAATTTTACTGTTCCTCCAAAACCTAAATTAACCAAAGTATACCCTTTAGAAGCCGTTTCAAAACCGCTCACATTATCCTGGCTGAAAGTTGAAGATACGTTTAATGAAGCAAAACCTTCACTTAACCAGTTTTTGATATTAAATTCAGTTCTAAGCGTATTATTCCAGTTGTTTGCAGGAATTAACGGTAAGTAATCATTATTATCTTTTTTCCCCGTTACAGTTTCAAAACTAGTTTCAAAATGCAACCAGTCTAAAGGATGCGGGTGAAAGTGTAAACCAACTTCACCTCCGTACAATTGTGCATTATCCTGAATATCAGCAAAAACATCATTATCGTCACGCGTTTCCCCAGTTGGCGAAGTATAGATATAATTGTTTACGTGATTGTAAAATCCGTTTACGAAGAATTCGAAGTGCGTGTTTTTGTATTCTAAATTCAAATCAGTCTGAACGTTTTGTTCCGTTTTCAAATCAGCATTTCCAATTTCATAGCGATTTGTTCCTTCGTGAACCCCGTTTGAAGTTAACTCCGCTAAGTTTGGCGCTCTAAATCCGGTTGCAACATTTAAACGAAGTGTAAGCGGTTCAGCCAGTTTTGTTTTATAACCTAAAGAAGCATTAAAACTGTCAAAAGATTTGTCAAGAGGTAAAAAATAACCTTCTTCGCCTTCAATTCCGTGCGCATCAGAAGTAACGTTTCTGTTGTCAAAACGTAATCCGGCTTGTAAAACGCTGTTGTCCCATTCGTAATTTGCAGTTCCAAAAACACCAAAATCATTTGTTGTCGCATCTGGAATTAAATATTCTTCACCCGAATTTTTATTCGTTTGATGCATTCCCTGAACACCTACAATCGTTTCAATTTTTCCGAATTTAGGAAAATGATATTTTAAATTGTAATTCAAAGTATTCAGTTTCATGTGAAGTGAAGCATTGTTACTGTCTTCAAACTCACTTCTGTCATTTGAAATATAACCTAAATCAACATCAAGTTTCGAGTTTTCAAAAAAGATCACATTGTTTAAACTCAATAAATGATTAAAAATTCCCTGTCTCGGAAACTGCGTGTCTTTGCTTGAAGATTGTTCTGCAATTCCATCTTCAGGAATCCCAATATCCAGTTTGTTGTAATTGTATCTTAAAACACTTGAGAAACTTGAATTACTATAACCAATTCCAGTTTTAAAATCCGTTTCATTGTAACGAGAGTTTGTTACGCGGTCGCCATCAGCAATTTTATAATCAGAATGAGTATTATAACTTCCACGCGCCAGAAATTTCCAATTGTCAGTAGACGTTTTTAATCCAATAGAAGAATTACTTCCTTCTGTATTCGTAAAATATTTTTGACTGAAATTAGCTTTAAAAGTACCGGCATCAGCAAATTTTTCAGGATTAAAGTATAAAACTCCTCCTAAAGCATCAGAACCGTACAATAGCGATGCCGGGCCTTTAATAACTTCAACACTTTCAATTCCGGCGTCGTTTAAACCTAAACCATGCTCGTCTCCAAACTGCTGGTTTTCGATACGAACGCCTTGAGAATATACTAAAACACGGTTTCCGCTCAATCCGCGAATAACCGGTTTACCAATAGATGTTCCGGTAGAAATTTGCGAAACTCCGGGAATTGTAGCCAAACCTTCAATTAGAGTTGAAGTCCCTTTTTGCTGTAAAGTTTTAATGCTTTCATGCTCGATTTTCATTACGTTTTGCGATTGCAATTTGTTGAAAGGCGTAGAAACGACAACTTCATCCATTTCTAAAATAGATTCTTCGAGTGTTACGTCAACAGTATTTTGTTTTACTAATTTTAAGATGTTTTTATTTTGAGTGGCATATCCAACATAAGAAAAAGACAGGCGTAAATTCCCGTTTGGAAGATTGTTTAATTCGTATTTTCCGTTTGCATCAGTCGTTGTTCCTTTATGCAATTCTTGAGCGTAAACAGAAACGCCCGGTAATGGCTGGTTTTGATTATCAGTTACTGTTCCTGAAACCGAATTTTGGGCAGAAAGCAAGCCCGAAAACCCTAAAACAAGGGCAATTATTAATTTTTTCATTTGAAAATTTTGCTATAGTTAAATGGATTTTCTTCTTTTAAATGAAAAACTTAAACGAACAGTAAAGTATTCTAATCCCAATTTAATAAACAGGATTAGGAAACTCAAAGTTGTTTTGAATTTAGATTTTAAAAAAAGAGATGTTGAATTATTAAGAAACTATAGCAGCGGGAGGGCCTCGTAATAAATACGAAGTGGTTGAAACGGAGAAAATCTTTTCTGACAGCGGGAAAAAATAAGGGATTTCGCTGCTGAAAGAATGAAATTGAAAAGAAAAAGTTTCAGGAACAATATAACTTCCAAAAGCAAAATTACAAACATAACAAAGGTCGTAATTATGGTGCTGATGCGTTATTTCGCCACTTGGATCATTATAATTGTGGTGACATTGTTTTTCTGAAAGCTGTTTTACAATATGCTCATAACTGTGTATGGACTGAAACAATATCGAGAACAATATTGTGACAGCAAAAGAGAAACTTAATATGAGCTGTTTTTTCTTCATACAGGACAAAGGTATAAAAGATCAAATTCATTTTTTGAATTCTAATGCAGATTCTTTGAAAAAAGTTCAGCAAACACAAATATTCGTCATCAAAAACAGAATAATTGCTTTCTAATCGCTACCTGAACTATCATTATATTATATTTGTAAGTGAAATAAATCGATTCAATTAAGCGTTTATTTTACAGAACCTCTTTTAAACTCAAAAAATTATATGCGATTTCTATTTAGCTGTTTGTTTTTAGTTTCATTTTTTAATGCTTTTTCGCAAGAAGATGTCAAAGCAGAAATAAAACCTATAGTTAAAATAGATTCTTTGTACAGAGAAGATCAGTTTTATTTTTCTGTAACCTATAATATGTTTACAGATATTCCTCAAAAATTCAAACAGAACAAATTTTCTCTTGGACTTTCGGGCGGATTTTTGCGCGACATGCCAATCAATAAAACCAGAACAGTTTCTATTGCAGCTGGTTTAGGATTGAGTTACCAAAATTACTATCAAAATTTTGGTATTTCAAAAGATGGAAACGGAGCCGTAGTTTATAATGTTGTAGATGCCGGAGAAATTTCTTCAAATCGATACAGACAATATTCTGTAGAACTTCCAATAGAATTTAGATGGCGTAATTCGACCTATGAAAGCACAAAATTCTGGAGAATTTATGGCGGAGTAAAATTAAGTTATATCTTTTCTAGTACTTCTATTTTAGACGATGGGGAAAATACATATCGTATAAATAATAATGATGCCATTAATAAATTCCAATACGGGCCTTATATTTCTGCGGGTTACAATACCTGGAATGTTTATTTGTATTATGGTTTGAGTCCGCTGTTTAAAGATGGTGTTACCACATTAACCGGAGAAAAAGTAACCATGAAAACGCTCAACGCAGGATTGATATTCTACATTTTATAACCACAAATACAAAAATAATACCTGAGGCAAAACACCAATTAACAAACCAATTGATATTTCTTTTGGTGTATGAGCATTCATTTCTAATCGGGACGAAGCCACAATTCCAGACAATAAAATTAACAACGCGCCCCAATACGGATTGTGCATTTGTAAATGAATATTTAATCCAATTGCAAAGATTGTAAACCCTGTAATAGCGGTCATGTGCAGACTGGCTTTAATTTTAAAAAGCGAGCATACCAAGGCTAATATTGTACTAAATAGCGCACCCAGAAAAAAGAAATGCAATTCAGGATAACGGGTAATTACAATACTTCTTTTTACTAATAAAATATATAAAAAGCATTGTAAAATAAGCGGAATGCGACGTTGAGAGTTTTCCGGAAGCATCATCGATTTTACGTGTCCGGTTGAGCGTAACAGCATGAAAAACAGAATGGGAACAATAATGGTAATAACCAAAATTTGAAACAGAACAAAGTATTTTTCCTGCGTTGTAAAAATATCATCCTTACAATAAAGGTATAATAATGTAGCGTACATCGATATAAAAATCGGATGGAGTATATAGGAGAATAATGGAAGTATTTTTTTCAAAACGTATTATTTTGTGGTATTGAACAAATATAAGGAATTAATGTTTTTTGCAATTAACTGCGTAAATTTTCACAAATTATTAGCATTTTTTTCTCGCCACGAATTACACTAATTTCCACGAATTATTTTTTTAATTTTTTGCCACAGATTAAAAGGATTAAAAGGATTTCTAATCTGTGAGAATCTTTTTAATCTGTGGCTAATATTTGAGCATTCAACAAATAATATAATTCGTGGAAATTAGTGTAATTCGTGGCAAACTCTTTTTTACATCTAAAAATGAATTCATGGCAAACCTTTTTTTAAATTTGACAAAAAGAAATTACTAAATGAGCATAAATTTAAAAAGCCTAATCCCAGTTTTTAACGCCGAATGGATAGGTTCAGATTCTGATATTTTTGTTGATCATATTTCGATCGACAGCCGTTCTTTACAAAACGGGTCTAAAACATTGTTTATTGCTCTTTCCGGGGTTAATAACGATGCTCATTTGTATATTTCAGAGTTGATAGAAAAAGGCGTTCAGAATTTTGTCGTTCAGTATATTCCCGAAAATGTAAAAGGAAAAGCTAATTTTTTTGTCGTAAAAAATACCCTCAAAGCACTTCAGGAATTAGCGGGTTATTATCGTGATTTATTTGATTTTCCTATAATTGGTTTAACCGGAAGTAACGGAAAAACCATCGTAAAAGAATGGCTTAATTTTCTTTTAAGTCCCGATTATAATATTATCCGAAGCCCAAAAAGTTACAACTCACAAGTTGGCGTTCCGCTTTCTGTTATTGCCATAAATGAAAAACATAATTTAGGAATTTTCGAAGCCGGAATTTCAACGGTTAACGAAATGGTTAATCTCGAAAAAATTATCAAACCCAATATTGGCATTTTAACCAGTATAGGTTCTGCGCACGATGAAGGTTTCGAAAATCTGACACAAAAAATCAAAGAAAAATTACTGCTTTTCAAAAATTCAGCCGTAATAATCTATCAAAAAAATGAATTGGCAGATCAATGTCTTTTAGATTTTTCTGCCGAATATCCGCTTCAAAACAGGACGTTATTTTCATGGAGTTTTACAGATGCTTCTGCCGATGTTTTTATTCTGATCAAAGAAACTAAAAATGATTCGACAGTAATTAAATATCAATATAAAGACGAGGTTTTCAATTTAGAAATTCCGTTTAGTGATTCTGCTTCTATTGAAAATACCATTTCCTGTTTATTGGTTTTACTGCGTTTTAATTATGATTTTGAGGTTATTCAAAATCGTGTAAAACTGCTTTATCCGGTTGAAATGCGTTTGGAAGTTAAAAATGGAATTCACAATTGCAGCTTAATTGACGATAGTTACAGTTCCGATTTTCAATCGCTGAAAATTGCTTTAGACTTTTTAGAAAGTCAGAAAAAGAACGCTTCAAAGGCTGTCATATTATCAGATATTTTTCAAAGCGGATTTTCAAATGAAGAACTCTATTCTAAAGTTGCACAGTTAATTTCGGATAATAAAATCAACCGCGTTATCGGAATTGGAACTACGATTTCATCTTTTGCAGATAAATTCCCAAACAGTACGATGTTTCAAAATACGGCAGAATTTATCGCCGAAATTGAAAACTTGAATTTCAATAATGAAACGATTTTAATAAAAGGAGCAAGATCGTTTCAGTTTGAAGAAATTGTTTCGCTTCTTGAAGAAAAAACACATGAAACGGTTCTCGAAATTAACCTTGATGCCATAAACCATAATTTAAATTATTTCAAATCAAAACTTGCCGACGATGTAAAAATCATGGTTATGGTGAAAGCTTTTGGTTATGGAAACGGCGGACTTGAAATTGCAAAATTACTCGAACATAATAAAGTAAATTATTTAGGTGTGGCTTTCGCCGATGAAGGAATTTCGCTGAAAAACGGCGGAATAAAACTGCCAATTATGGTTTTAAATCCAGAATCGACCAGCTTTCCTTCGATAATTCAATATAAATTAGAACCTGAAATTTACAGTATAAAAGGATTAAATGCCTTTTTGAAAATTGCCAGAGAAAAGAATTTAAAAGATTTTCCAATTCATATCAAAGTCGACACCGGAATGCATCGTTTGGGTTTTGAAGACAATACAATCGATGAATTAATTGCAACTTTAAAAGGAAATTCAACCGTTCGTGTTCAGAGTATTTTATCACATTTGGCAACAAGCGACGATTTAAACCATTATGATTTTGTCATTAAACAGATTAATTTATTCGAAAAATTATCTTCAAAATTAATGACAGAATTAAACATAAACCCAATCCGTCATATTTTAAATACATCGGGAATTAGTAATTTTCCAGATGCACAATATAATATGGTTCGTTTAGGAATTGGTTTATACGGCGTTTCAAATGATCCGTTAGAGCAGAAATATTTGGAAAATGTAGGTACATTAAAATCTATTATTTCACAAGTTCGCACTATTCCAACTGGCGACAGCGTAGGTTACGGGCGTCGTTTTATGGCCGAAAAAGAAACCAAAATTGCCACAATCCCAATTGGTTATGCAGATGGAATTTCGAGATTATGGGGCAATCAGGTTGGTTTTGTAACCATTAAAAATCAAAAAGCCTATATCGTAGGAAGCGTTTGTATGGATATGTTAATGGTTGATGTAAGTCATATTGATTGTAAAGAAGGCGATTTGGTAATTATTTTCGGCGAAAGCCCAACCGTTATCGAAATGGCCGAAGCTTTAAAAACCATTCCTTATGAAATAATGACAAGTATTTCGCAACGTGTGAAACGAGTATTTTTTAGATAGATTTTGGAAACTCTAAAGAAAATTACGTATTTTCGGTATAATTAATTTATAAACTAAAAGAAATAATTATGAGTGTATTTTCAGAATTTAAGGAATTTGCAATGAAAGGCAACGTAGTCGATTTGGCTGTCGGTGTGATTATTGGAGCAGCTTTTGGTAAAATTGTAAGCTCATTAATTGAAAATGTAATAACACCATTGATATTGAAACCGGCATTAGACGCGGCGCATTTATCAACTATCGAAGAACTGACGGCTTTTGGAGGTGTCAAATATGGTTTGTTTCTATCGGCAGTAATTAACTTTATAATCGTTGCTTTTGTTTTATTCTTAATCATTAAAGGAATAAACAATCTTAAAAAGAAAGAAGATCCTGCTCCCGCTGCACCAGCCGGACCGACTCAGGAAGAACTGCTTACTCAAATTAGAGATCTTTTGAAAAATAAACAATAATACAATATACCGCTACACTAAGTCTAACTTAACCGCTTCTTGATTGGAGCGGTTTTTTTATACTTTGTTTAATTTATAACATTTTGTTATTTTTTGTGAAGCATGTTGTTTTCGTTTTTATTATAACTATTTTTGCAGAGTAAAATTAGATTAATAGCTATTTAAAAATATAAATAATGAGAATTGCAGTTGTAGGTGCTACCGGAATGGTTGGCGAAGTAATGCTGAAAGTTTTAGCAGAAAGAAATTTTCCTGTTACAGAATTAATCCCTGTTGCATCTGAAAGATCAGTAGGAAAAGAAATTGAATATAAAGGAACTAAATATAAAGTTGTTGCTTTACAGACTGCTGTAGATATGAAAGCTGATATTGCGGTTTTCTCTGCCGGAGGTGATACATCTTTAGAATGGGCTCCAAAATTTGCTGCTGCCGGAACAACTGTTATCGACAATTCATCTGCATGGAGAATGGACCCGACTAAAAAATTAGTAGTTCCAGAAATTAATGCATCTGTATTAACAAAAGAAGATAAAATTATTGCAAATCCAAACTGTTCTACTATTCAAATGGTATTAGCTTTGGCTCCTTTGCATAAAAAATACAACATTAAAAGAATCATCGTTTCTACTTACCAATCTATTACCGGAACTGGTGTAAAAGCTGTGAAACAATTAGAAAATGAATACGCAGGAATTCAGGGTGATATGGCTTACAAATATCCAATTCACAGAAATGCAATTCCACACTGCGATAGTTTTGAAGATAACGGATACACTAAAGAAGAAATGAAATTAGTGCGTGAAACTCAAAAAATTCTTGGTGATAACACCATCAGAGTTACAGCTACGGCAGTTCGTGTACCAGTTGTAGGCGGACATAGTGAGGCAGTAAATGTTGAGTTTACAAATGATTTTGAAGTAAATGAAGTTCGTGAAATTCTACACAATACTGATGGAGTAGTGGTGCAGGATAATTTAGATACATTTACTTACCCAATGCCATTATATGCAGAAGGTAAAAATGATGTATTTGTTGGAAGAATCCGTCGTGATGAAAGCCAGCCAAACACATTAAATATGTGGATCGTTGCAGATAACTTAAGAAAAGGCGCAGCAACAAACACTATTCAAATTGCTGAATATTTAATTCAGGCAGGTTTGGTATAATTAGAGATTAAAGAAAATTGTTATAAAGAAAAAGCCGTAATTGCAGTAATGTAATTACGGCTTTTTTGATGCCTTTTGTTTGTGTATAGAGAACAGAAACCTGTCAGGTTTAAATCGTAACGATAAAAAAAGCGAGAACTAATTTGATTCTCGCTTTTGTATTTTTTAATATTCCGGAGCCAGTTCTAATTCGAGTCCTTCTAATTCTTCAGTAATTGGGATCTGACAGCCTAAGCGGCTATTAGATTTAACATAAAACGCTTCCGAAAGCATAGCCTCTTCTTCATCTCCCATTTCTGGTAACGCAACATCATTTAGAACATAACACTGGCAGGAAGCACACATGGCCATTCCTCCACAGGTTCCTTCAACAGGAAGTTCGTATGCCTTGCATAACTCCATTATATTCATTGCCATATCAGTCGGAGCCTGTAATTCGTGTATAACTCCTTCTCGATCTTTAATCTTTATTAATACATCCATTTATTATTGGAATTTTATTGGTAGGATTTTATAACGTGAAAAAATCCTCGTATTTATACTAACTCGTAGGTTTTGTACTAAAAGCGTATTCTTTTCCGTTGCTTTCTTTAAGACGCATTTTTACGCCTAAAATAGTATCGCTTTTCTCAAGAATTGTAATAACAGCAACTACTGAATAATAATCTCTGTCAGATTGAAAAATTAATGTGCCTTCGTAAGTAGAGTTTAAAACTCCTTGTTTGTCTGTCGTTGCAGAAACTTTTCTCGGATTCAAAAACTGAGCTGAGCTGTACGTTGCTTTGTTTGAAAATTTTCCCTTTCCATCAACAAAATCGTATAAGAAATCATAATTTCCAATACTTAAAGTTCCAGGTGCGTCAGCAGGGTTAATTGAAAATACAATTTTTCCTGAGTATGTAAAATCTGACCATTCTTCGGCTTCGCTTATCCAAGCTTTGTCAACAACAACTGTTTTATTTTGCCCATAAATGCCTGACGCAAAAAACACTAACAAAAATAGAGTGTAAAATTTCTTCATAAAATATAAGATTAAGGGTTATGTCACAAATTTAAGTTAAAAATGCAACAAATAGTTAACTAAAACTCTTAAATCTTTATATTGTTTTTTATGAAATCCTCAAAAAACCACAATAATCGAGCTGGTTTATTGAATTTTTATAAATCTTTCCACTTAAAGGCCTATTATTCTTGTTAATTCAACAAATCAAAAGCAACAGGAAAAATATCGTTTTTTGTTACATGATATTTACCACAGTTTCAATTTGCGGTGCATATTTTTTTATAGTAGTTTCTACTCCGGCTTTAAGTGTCATCTGGTTTACGCTGCAGCTTATGCATGCGCCTTCCAGACGAACTTTTACATGTTTATCGTCATCTATAGAAATTAGCGAAATATCTCCGCCGTCAGACTTTAAGAATGGCCTGATTTCGTCTAAGGCCAATAAAACATTATTTGTTAATTCTTCTGTTGTCATAATTAATGTGTCAATTGTGAAAATGTGCCAATTAGATAATTACCTAATTGCCGTATTATCTCATTATCTAATTATTTAATTTTTTTTAACTGCAGAGCAGCCTGCCATAGTTGTAATTTTAATGGCTTCAGTAGCAGGAAGACTTTCGTTTCTGTTTACTACTTCCTGAACTACGTTTCTGGTGATTTCTTCAAAAACAGCTTCAATAGGCGAAGCAGTTTGTAAAGCTGCAGGACGTCCATAATCTCCCGCTTCACGAATAGACTGTACAATTGGAACTTCCCCTAAAAACGGAACATCTAAATCTGCTGCAAGATTTTTTGCACCTTCTTGTCCAAAGATATAATATTTATTATTTGGCAATTCTTCAGGTGTAAAGTAAGCCATGTTTTCGATAATTCCCAAAACAGGAACATTAATATTATCCTGCATAAACATCGAAACTCCTTTTTTAGCATCGGCAAGAGCTACAGCCTGCGGTGTACTTACTACAACAGCTCCCGTAATAGGTAAAGACTGCATTATAGAAAGGTGAATATCTCCAGTTCCCGGAGGTAAATCAAGAAGCATAAAATCTAATTCTCCCCAGTCTGCATCAAAGATCATTTGGTTTAATGCTTTTGCAGCCATTGGACCTCTCCAGATTACTGCCTGGCTTGGTGCTGTAAAAAATCCAATAGAAAGCATTTTAATTTCATAACTTTCAATTGGTTTCATTTTCGATTTTCCGTCAACAGTAATCGAAACAGGTTTTTCATTCTCAACATCAAACATAATTGGCATAGAAGGCCCATAAATATCGGCATCTAAAACTCCAACTTTAAAACCCATTTTTGCAAGCGTAACGGCAATATTTGCAGTAACGGTTGATTTACCAACTCCTCCTTTTCCGGAAGCAACGGCAATAATATTTTTAATTCCCGGAATAGCACGACCTTTAATTTCGGCTTTCTCCGGAGTTTCAACTTTAATATTTACTTTAATTTTAGCATCGGGAGATATTAATTCGTGAATCGTTTTTTTAATATCGTCTTCAGCTCTTTTTTTAATATGCATCGCTGGCGTATGCAATACTAAATCAACAACAACTTCGTCGCCAAAAGTAAGTACGTTAGCAACCGCACCGCTTTCGACCATATTTTTTCCTTCTCCCGCTATAGTGATTGTTTCTAAAGCTTTAAGAATTTCTTTTCTATCTAATTTCATTTTATTGTGCTATTATATATGGAAAGAAACCGATTTAAAAATCTATATTAATTTAAACTGATTTCAGACTGCAAAGATAACAGATTAAGTTCGGATTTAAACCCTTTTAAATTGTATTTATTGATATTGAGATTAGCCAAAATGATGAATCCTGATTATTTAAAACCATTACAATTCAAAAATAGGTTTTGAAACCTTATTCTGTAATGATTTCTTATAATTACAGCCAACACAAAAATGTATGAAATTTACGGCAGTAAATGTAAGAATTGTCAAATATCTTGATTAAATTTGAGTGCCTTAAATCTAAGATTTCCAAATAGTACAAAAAAGTATGAAAACTTATTTTTGGAGCTTCGTTATGAGTTTTCGATATTTTTTAAATGATTTAATATTAAAAATTTAAACCTTAAAAATATGCGAAATTTTACTTCTCTTACTGTAATTATTGCTTGTAGTTTTTTAATGTTTTCTATTAATGCGGCAAGCCATACATCGAAAATTAAAAATGAAAATTCTGAGTTTGAAAACATTTTTAAACTCAAAAACAAATTCGTTTTAGGAACAATTGATGCCGCTTCAATAAATAACTTTTATGCGAAGTATCCCAAACTAAAAAAATATCAAAAAGACGTTGAAGATCTTTATAAAAAGAAAGCATATAACACGATTTGGTATGATGATAAAAGTGTCAGCGAATTTGGCGCCTTATTATATCATAAAGTAAGCCTTTTAGAAGAGCAGGGAATCAATGCCGAAATGCCTTATATGGACTTGGTTGATAATGTTTTTAATGAAAATGTTTCAAATAAACTGCCGCAAATAGACACAGAACTGCTGTTGTCAAATATGTATGTATTTTATGCCAGTAATGTATATTCTGGAGTGGATGCAGAGACTTTGAAAAAAATTGGCTGGTATCTTCCAGCCAAAACAATTTCGTACGATCGAATTTTAGATTCGTTAATGGGGGATCCCAACCGATTGAATAAGGATGAAAACCTTCTTTTTGGCCAATATTATAAACTTCAGGATGTATTACAGAGATATCGAAATATTGAAAAAAACGGTCTTTGGAAAAAAATTGACATTGACGAAGCAAACTTTAAGGAGCTAAAACCTTTAGACAGCGGAAAAGTTATCCAGCAAATTAGAGAACGTTTGTTTGTAGTTGGTGATTTAAAAGAAGATTCTAAAAGTCAATATTATGATCAGGAAATGATGGACGCCGTTTTAAAATACAAAAAACGATATGGACTCAAACTGAATTATACTTTTACAAAAGAACAAATTGATCAGATGAACGAGCCAATTGGAAACAGAATCCGCACCATTATGCTGAACATGGAACGCTGCAGATGGATTCCCACTAAACTGGCAAAAGCAGATGAATATGTAATGGTAAATATTCCGTCGTTTAGACTGGTTTATGTAAAGAATGGAAAATATGATTTGGTTTCGGATGTTTTTGTGGGAACGCGAATGACAGAAACGGTGATTTTTAGTGGTAATATCGACCGAATTGTTTTTAGTCCGTATTGGTATGTTCCAACAAGTATTATTCAAAATGAATTAAAACTGAAAATAGCCGAAGATAAAAACTATCTCGCTGATCATAATATGGAATGGAACGGAGGTCACGTAAGACAAAAACCCGGTCCGGACAATTCTTTGGGATTAGTCAAATTTATGTTTCCAAACCCAAATGATATTTACCTGCACGATACACCTGCAAAAAGTTTATTTGAATTTGAAAAACGAATTTTCAGCCACGGCTGTATTAATGTAAAAGAAGCCAAACAACTGGCACTAGAAATTTTAAAAGACAATCCTGAATGGCCGGTTGATAAAATTAATCAGGCGATGAGCGGCGAAAAAGAAACTACCTGCATGCTCAAAAATAAAATTCCAATTTATATAGGATATTTTACCGCCTGGGTAAACGATGACGGCGAAATTGGCTTCTATCCAGATGTTTATGACCGCGATAAACGTTTAGATAAACTGCTGTATGCTGATCCGGTTGCCTTAAAATAAAAAACAAATCCCCGTCAAGATTCTAATATCTGACGGGGATTCTTTTAAAAAAATGGTCTACAAGCTTATTCGTATTTTAAATATTTTAAAACGTCTATTTTGGTTACCTGATACGCTTTTGCCAAAACAATCAGCAAAGTAAGAACTAACAGCGAAACAAGCGCAATACTAAACGGAACGGGCGAAACATTAATTCTGAAAGCAAAATCCTCCAGCCATTTTTGCAATAAAATATAAGCCGGAACAATTCCAATTCCAAATCCCATTAAACAGAAAAGAATATATTGTTTAGATAATTCTTTCAGTAAAACATCAGTTTCTGCGCCAAGCGTTTTTCTAATCGCAATTTCTTTAAGTCTTCTTTCCATCGAAAATGATGCCAAAGCAAACAATCCAAAAACAGCAATTGTGATTACAACCAGATTCAGGATAAAAAACAAATCTTTTTGTTTGACTTGCTGCTCATAAGTTTTTGCAAATCCTTTGTTTACAAATTCATAATCAAAAGGATAATCTGGATTTACATTTTTCTCCCAATATGTTTTTAATTTTTCTAATGTTTCAGATAAATTATTTGGAGAAACTTTTATATATACATTATCAAAGTTATTCCATTTCAATGTTTTAAGATTAACAAAAATCATTGGCGGAACTTTATTCTGCAATCCCGTAATGTGAAAATCCTTTACAATTCCAACAACTTTAAACTTTAAATTTCCCTTTTCATCTCCCCAGCCGGAAGTGATCACCGTATTTATAGGACTTTTAAGTCCTAATGATTTAGCCAGTGTTTCATTTATAAGCCAGTTGCTAACAGTATCTGATGCAAATTTTGGAGATAAATCACGACCTTCAACCACTTTAATTTTCATCATATCAAGAAAACCAAAATCCATTTCAACATTTCGCGGCTGAACAAAAACACCATTGTGCGTAAAACCCGAACTAGAATTAGTACTGTTACCAAATGTACCGGCAAAAGTAGAAACGTCCTGAACGCCTGATATTTTAAGAACTTCTTGTTTTGTTAATTGATATTTTTCACCCTTTGTTTTATAATCGTTATGATTAAATGGAACTCTGATAACCTGATTACCATTAAAACCAAGATCTTTATTCATCATATAATCTACCTGAGAATTTACGATCAAAGCACCAATGATAAAAAATGTTGCAATTCCGAATTGAAAAATAAGCATCGAATTTCGAATCCAGATACCGCTTTTACTTCTGGAGAAATTACCTTTTAAAACTTTTAAAGTTTCGAAATTTGAGATATAAATGGCAGGGAATATACCCGCAAGAATGATTACTAATCCAAAAATCAAAATGAGCTGCAGGTAAAATTCACCGCCATTCATAGTCAAAGTCTTTCTTAAAAAAGAATTATAATACGGAAGAGAAAGTTCAACAATTGCCAAAGCAAACAAAATAGACAACATTACAATTATTGTTGTTTCGAATATAAACTGCGCTATAATTTGGTTTTTTGAAGCACCAACAATTTTACGAACACCAACTTCCTTAGCACGTTTTATGGCAGAAGCTGTGGCAAGATTAATATAGTTTACCAATGATAAAACTAAAATTAATATTGATAAACCAGCCATAATATAAATAAGCTGTAGGTTTCCTTTAAACTCCGGAGTAGCAGATCCCGAAGTTTTTGTGCCATGTAAATGCAGCGTTTTCAGCTGGTCAAGTATAATCTCTATTTCTCCATTTTCTTTGATGTACTGCTCAACGGTCTGTCCGCTTTCTTTAGCATCTTTTAGAGTTCTGTTTACATAATTTACGTTATGCATTTTCTTCAAAACCGAAACAGGATCAGCACCTTTTTTAATTTTAATCATCAAACCATAATTAAAATTTCCCCAGCTGTTAATGTCACTTTCACGCACAATATCACCAAAAACATAGTTAGGTTCAATAGAAGAAGGTGTCACAATGCGATAAACAGATTTTACGATATAGGACTTATCATTGTAAGTAATGGATTTTCCAATAGGATCTTCATTATTAAAAAGCAGTTTAGCCTGTTCTTCAGAAATAGCAACGCTGTTTTTATCTTTTAAAATATCTTTTTTAGCACCTTTTATAATTGGAAAAGGAAAAAAATCAAAAAAGTTATTATCCGTTACTGTTATCTTTTTATCGATTACTTTTTTGTTCTGATACTTTATAGCAGCTTCGTTATACCAATTATGCATAAAGGAAATCTGCTCAATTTCAGGAATTGTTGCCTTGCAGGTTTGTCCAAACGGAATTGAACTTGTAGCCCAGGTGTCTCCGGTTCTTCCTATTTTATTCAGAACCTGATATACATTTTCTTTCTCCGGATTCCATTGATTGTAAGCATGCTCATTATTCCAGTATAAAATGGCAAAAATCACGCTGGCAACCCCAATGCTTAATCCTAAAACATTTAAAAGCGAAAACAATTTGCTTTGTCTTAAATGATAAATAAATATTTTAAACCAGTTAAAAATCATGGTATAAGTTTTATAATTACGTTAGTTATTTTTTGGTCTAAAGGCTGTTTTGCCTTTTATAGAAGGGTAAAAATTTTGCAAACAAATCCCACCAGAACTAAGATTGCAGTAATAACAAATTTTATCATTTTTTCGATTATTTAGCGTCCATAAAAACATCAACATTGCGTTGATTTAATTTTTCAGAGAATATAACACCGTCTTTCATATGAATCGTTCTTTGCGAAAAAGAAGCGTCATAATCAGAGTGGGTAACCATCAAAATTGTAGCACCTTTAGCATGTAAATCAGTTAAAAGTTCCATTACCTCATTACCATTTTTACTGTCCAGATTTCCTGTTGGCTCATCGGCAAGTATAATTTTAGGATCATTAACCAAAGCTCTTGCAACCGCAACCCTTTGCTGCTGACCTCCTGAAAGCTGCTGCGGAAAATGTTTCAAACGATGTGAAATATTTAATTTCTCAGCAATAGCTTCAATTTTTTGTTTTCTGTCTGATGCTTTTACATTATTGTAAAGCAAAGGCAGTTCGATATTATCATAAACCGAAAGTTCATCGATCAAGTTGAAGTTTTGAAAAATAAAACCAATGTTTTCTTTACGAACAGCAGCTCTTCCTTTCTCCTTTAAACCAATCATTTCCTGATCCAGTAATTTATAACTTCCAGTAGAAGCGCTGTCTAAAAGCCCGATAATATTTAATAAAGTAGATTTCCCGCAGCCAGAAGGCCCCATAATAGTTAAAAAATCCCCTTTTTTAATTTCTAAATTAATACCGCTTAAAGCAGCAGTTTCAACTTCTTCTGTTCTAAATACTTTGGTTAAATTTTGTATCGTTATCATATTTTAAAAGATTAGTTATTAATTACGTTTTTTGATTGATGATTGATGTTTTTATATTTTGGTTTCGCCACGAATTCCACGAATTTTCACGAATTAATTTTTCGTAATGCGTATAATAATTAGTGTAAATTCGTGGTAGACATTTGCTAAACTGCGACTGAACACCGCGACTGTAAACTAATTACTGCGGCTGAATCGAAAGTTCCTCAATGTCCTTATAATCTGAATAAGAAGAAATAATCACAGATTCGCCTTCTTTCAAACCTTCCAGAACTTCATAATACGAAGGATTTTCTCTTCCTAATTTTATATTTCTTCTTTCGGCTTTATTTCCTTTTACTACAAAAATCCATTTCCCCGCAGTTTCCTGATTAAAACTTCCTTTTTGTACCACCAGTATTTTATTTTTCTCAGATAAAATCAGCTTTACGCCAAAACTTAAACCGTCCTGCAAAGCAATCTCTTCTTTAGATGTAAAAGCTAATTCTACAATAAAATGCCCGTTTTTAACTTCCGGAATTACTTTAGTAACAATAACTTCCAGCGTTTTCCCTTTAAATTCAACCTGACCTTTTAAACCTTCGCGAATTTTTTCCAAATAAAACTCATCAACATCGGCAGATAATTTATAGCCTTTTTTAGAGTCAATTTTTCCGATGCTTTCCCCAGCCTGAAACGTCTTTCCTAAAACCGGTTCAAAAGAAGTCAGTCGGCCAGATTCTGGAGCAGTAATCAAAAAATTCTTTTTGTTATTTCTTAAGATCTCCAAACTCATTTCCATTGTTTGAATCGAACGGTTAATTTGAGAAATCTGCAATTGATTTGATTGTTTTTCCTTTTGAATACTTTGCTGAATTGTTTTTTTACGTTCTTCCTGAAAACGAAGACTTTCCTTAAAAGTATTCCAGTCGTTTTTTGAAATCACATCTTTGGCAAACAATTTTGCATTTAAATCATACAATCTTTTAGCATCATTATAATCATGTTCGATTAAAACATAATCTTTAGTCAAATTCAATTCCTGATTTCTAATATTCAGTTTTCCCGTATTCAAATTGTTGATCTGCTCGATAATAGCAGTTTCCTGAGTCAAATAATTCAATTCTGTATTCGGGTTGTATAAACGAGCAAGCGATTGTCCTTTTGTAACCATTGCGCCGTTTTCTACAAAAATCTCTTTTACAGATCCTCCTTCTGTAACGTTTACAAGCATTACGTTCAACGGTTCAACTTTTGCCTGAAAAACCACAAAATCTTCAAAAAAAGCTTTTTCAACTTTATGAATTGAAAGTTCCTCGGCTTTTACATTTAAACTTCTTTTTGAATTAAAAGAAAAAAAGAGAATTGCGGCCAAAGCTAAAAAAACTCCAATTGCTATTGTGAGATATCTAAATTTTCTATTTTTACGAGGAATTATTGTGTCCATTTTTTTAAATAATTTGCTGATAATCAATAGGTAAATACTGTGCCATAAAATTTATTTTTTGCAAAGCCCTGATTTTAAACAGGCTTTAAAAAACATCCAAAAACAAAGTGTTCGATAATGAACAGTTGACCGTTCAAAATCGGACAAAAAATATCAGTATGAGAAAAAAGCAAGCCCAAATATTAGTCGTTGACGATCAGGAAGAAATTCTTTTTTCGGCAAAAATGATTCTTAAAAAACATTTTGAAACGATTTTTACAACAAACAATCCCAAAAAAATCATTTCAATTTTGAGTGAAAACGAAATTAATGTCGTTTTGCTGGACATGAATTATAGAATTGGTTTTGAAGACGGACGCGAAGGAATTCATTGGCTGAAAGAAGTAAAAAACCTTTCACCAAATACAATTGTCATTTTAATGACCGCTTTTGGAAAAATTGATACAGCGGTTGAAGGAATAAAAATTGGCGCTTTTGATTATGTTTTAAAACCCTGGCATAACGAAAAATTACTGGAAACAATTGATAAGGCTGTCGCCGAAAGCCGAAAAAACAGCAAAAAACAAATTGTTGAAAAAACAGAAAAAAGGTATTTTGTAGGCACATCTCAAAAAATAAAACAAGCGTATTCTATTGCCGAGAAAGTAGCCAAAACAGATGCAAACGTTTTGATTTTAGGAGAAAACGGAACCGGAAAATATGTTTTTGCAGAGTTTATCCATCAAAATTCGGTACGAAAAAAAGAACCTTTTATTCATGTTGATTTAGGATCTTTAAGTGATAATTTATTCGAAAGCGAACTTTTTGGATACGCAAAAGGCGCTTTTACAGATGCCAAAACCGATACGCCCGGAAGGTTTGAAATGGCGCAAAACGGAACCATTTTTCTGGATGAAATTGGGAATATTCCGCTTCATTTACAATCCAAATTATTGCACGTTCTGCAAACTAAAACCGTTACACGTTTAGGCGAAAGCAAACCAAGACCTTTAAATGTCAGAATAATTTCGGCAACAAATAATGATATCAAAGCTGAGGTAAAAAATAAAACCTTTCGAGAAGATTTACTGTACAGAATTAATACAATGGAAATAAATCTGCCTTCGTTGCGCGAACGAAAAGATGATATTGTTCCGATGGCTAATTTTATTCTTGAAAATATTGCCGAAAAATACAATCATGGTCCCGAAGCTTCGGGATGGCATTTTGAAGAAAATGTCGCGCCATATTTAGAAAAATATCCGTGGAAAGGAAATGTCCGTGAAATGGAAAACAAAATCGAACGCGCCCTTATTTTAGCTGAAAACAACACGATTTCTGTAACCGATTTAGATATTCTCGATTTTGAAGAAATTCAGGAAAATGATGATAATCCGTTATCTGAAATGGAAAAAACAGCAATCGAGAAAGCGCTTTTTAAACATCACGGAAACATCTCAAAAACCGCCGAAGAATTAGGTTTATCAAGAGCTGCTTTGTACAGAAGAATTGAAAAATACGATTTGAAAAACTAAGATAATTTTGGCCACAGATTTTACAGATTAAAAAGATTTTTCTTTTACCTAAATTTTAGTTTCTCGCAGATTCTGCAGATTTAGCTGATAAAAATGAATTATAATTAATCCCCAAAATCTGCAGAATCTGCGGGAAATTAAAAATTTCATGACAAAGTATAAAAAATCATTTTAATCCTTTTAATCTGTGGCAAATAAAAAATAACAATGAAAAACTGGAAATTTTATAACGCTTTATTTGTGAGAGTCTTGTTTGTAATGATTCTCTTTTTTGTCTGCGTTTTTCTAATTTATAAAATGTTCTATTACAACGCACTTTTGGTTGGTTTTTTCGTTTTTATATTCTTAGCCGAAATGTATCTTTATGTAAAAAAACAACTCCAGTTTTACGACAGAACTTTGCTTTCGATTCTTCAGAATGATTTTTCTACCAATTTCCCCGAAGAGAATAAAAAAGACAATTTTAAAAGCCTGTATCTTTTATATGAAAATTTAAAAGTGCAACAGCAAGAACAGACATCAAAAGAAATGATTTATCATTCGCTTTTAAATAATATTGACACCGCAGCTTTAATCCTTGAAAAAGGAAACGAAGACTGGGATATATTTTTGATGAATGACTGTTTCTCTGATTTATTTAAAGTTCCAAAAGTAAGCCATTGGAAATATCTTAAAAATTACCTGCCCTCACTTTGCAATGAAATTGAAAAAACGGATTTCAGCGAATTAAAATCGGCAATTTCGATTAAAATTGAAGAACAGGATTTGCAGACTTTTATGCTGCAGACTTCCCGAACACAAACCTATAACAAAGAATATTATATCATTTTATTAGACAGTATTCAGCGTGTTATTGAGAAAAAAGAAAAAGAAGCGTGGATTAATTTGATGAAGATTATTTCGCATGAATTAATGAATTCCTTAACGCCAATTCGTGCGCTTTCGCAGAATTTACTTCATATTGTTGATCAGGAAAGTTTAGAAGAAGATGATTTTGATGACATTAAAAGCAGTATTTCGACCATAATAAACCGAAGCGATCATTTGCAGGTTTTTGTAGAGAATTATCGTAAACTCGCCATGCTGCCCACGCCAACGAAACAAATGACACCAATCAACGCTCTTTTCGAAGACTGCCTGCGAATTATGAGTCCGATTTTGAAAGCAGAAAATATCGAATTGATAAACGATATTCACAGTTCACGTTCTATTATGATTGATAAAAACCAAATGGAACAGGTAATTATTAATTTGATTACTAATAGTGTTTATGCTTTGAAAGAAAAAAGCGAAAAGAAAATGTATGTTTCGAGTTATACCGAGAACAATCGCTTTTTCATTTCAATTTCGGATAACGGAAAAGGAATCGAC
The DNA here is from genome assembly GCF_057808895.1 of Flavobacterium sp. FG68. NCBI lineage: Bacteria > Pseudomonadati > Bacteroidota > Flavobacteriia > Flavobacteriales > Flavobacteriaceae > Flavobacterium > Flavobacterium sp. FG68. The sequence goes on along the minus strand of NZ_JBMDIY010000007.1, from coordinate 2,573 downwards.
CCTGAAATTCAGGACAAAATATTTCTTCCTTTTTTCACCACCAGAAAAGACGGCGCCGGAATTGGTTTAACGCTTTCTAAAAACATTATCGAAGCACACGGCGGCTACCTAAGCTACCAAACTGATGAAGATAAAACGAGCTTTGTGATCTGCCTTATTTAATATGAACCATATAAGTTATATAAGTTCATTTAAAAAGAAGTATTAGTATTCAACTTTGACAAAGTTTCCTTCGCGTCTCCTGCAAGGTTTCTAAAACCTTGTAGGTGTTTTATAGTTACCAATTATAGGTAATTAGTTAAAAGATATTTATACCTACAAGGTTTTAGAAACCTTGCAGGAAGCTCTAAAATGAACTTATATCACTTATATGGTGAAAAATTTTAGTACTGCACTTCAGGTTTCCAAAAGTGTTTTTCGAAATCGACAATTTGATTGTTTACTACTTTAATACCTTCGTTTTCTAAAAGCTGCTGCATTAAATTAGTTCCGTCAAAATGATGTTTTCCTGTCAAAAGCCCTTTTTGGTTTACGACTCTATGTGCAGGAACATCGTCCATATTATGGCACGCATTCATTGCCCAGCCCACCATTCGTGCCGAACGTGCGGTTCCTAAAGCCTTTGCAATTGCACCATAAGAAGTTACCCTCCCAAACGGAATTTGTCTGGCAATTACATAAACTCTTTCGAAAAAATTTTCCTCAGCCATAATTATTTTTTTGCCACTCCCGATAGCTATCGGGATACACGGATTAAAAGGATTTTTCTTTGTCTATAAAAAATTAAGTTTCCCGCAGATTTTGCAGATTTAAACAGATTATTTTTTTAAAATCGTTTAGATCTGCTAAATAAATCCGTGTAAAACATTTAACCACAATGTAAAAAAATCATTTTAATCCGTATAATCTGTGGCCTATAAATTTTACCCGAAATAGTAATTCAAAATATTAAAAAGTGTCACAACGGCAACTAAACCTGTAATGCTTCCAATAATAGTATTCATGTTTCGCATTAAATAATCGGTTTTCTTTTCGATCTTTTCAAAGAAACCAATATAGCTGTACAAAACAGCAAACGAACCCAAAATAGATCCTAAAACAAAAGTGAAAATAATGCTGTTTTCAAACACAAAAAGATTGTACGATGCCAAAGTCACACTTACCACAACATAATACGGAATAGGGAAAAAGTTTAATGCAGAAAGCAGCATTCCAAGGAAGAAACGGCTTTTTTTACTGCTCTTTTTAATCTTTGATTTCTTTTTGGTTTTTGGCTCTTTCGCAATAAACAAAAAGTATATTGTTAAGATCGAAAAAATAACAAAACCTATTTCACGTAATAAAGTAACAACATCCGGGCGATTGTCGATTACCTGCGCAAATAATACCGCAACGTAAACCTGAAAAAAAATCACTAAAACAGCACCAATAACAAACCATAAAGCATTCTTTTTTCCTTCTTTCAGGTTTATTTTGGCTGCCGTCATATTGATTAATCCCGGCGGAATAATCCCAATTGCAGCGGCAATAAAGCCTGAAAGTAATGGAGTAAGATATACCATTCAGTTGTTTAAGCGATTAAAAGATTTTTTTAAAATTAAATTAGTCTTTAATTTTAAAACGAATATACGTAATTGCCTTGTTAATTTCTAAATATTGTTTTTCATAAAATGTTTGAAAAGCAGTAACTTCTTCCGGGCTTCCTTCGTTTCTGTATACATTATGGTTTGCATACAAAACTTCGTGGCCTTCTCCGTGAAGCAGTCCAAGCGTATAACCGTGCATAAATTCACTGTCGGTTTTAAGATTTACGACACCGTCTTTTTTAAGGATTTTTTTGTATAATTTCAAGAACTCAGAATTCGTCATTCTGTGTTTTGTTCTCTTGTATTTTATCTGTGGATCCGGAAAAGTAATCCAGATTTCATCCACTTCATTTTCAGCAAAAATATGATTGATAAGTTCGATTTGAGTACGAACAAAAGCAACATTATGAAGACCGGTTTCAACAGCAGTTTTAGCACCACGCCAGAAGCGCGCACCTTTAATGTCAATTCCGATAAAATTTTTGTTGGGATATTTTTCTGCTAATCCAACTGAGTATTCACCTTTCCCGCATCCTAATTCTAAAACCAGAGGATTATCATTTTTAAAGAAATCCGAATTCCATTTTCCTCTCAAAGGCATTAAATTGCCTACAACTTCTTCTCTTGTTGGTTGAAAAACGTTTTGAAATGTTTCGTTTTCTCTGAATCTTTTTAGTTTATTTTTACTTCCCACTTTTTACAAAAATTTTCAGCAAAATTAAGGAATATAAACGAATGAAAATAGCTGAATTAGGTTTAAAATAAGTTTGCCACGAATTGCACGAATTTTCACGAATTAATTTTTGCCACAGATTATTAGGATTAAAAAGATTTATCTAAACACTAATCTTGTATATCTCGTAGAGATTATATATCGGTAGAAAAAATGTGATAGCAATAAAAATGTCCCGTAGGGACTTATCTTTTAGATTGTTTGCCACGAATTGCACGAATTTTCACGAATTAATTTTTGCCACAGATTATTAG
>NZ_JBMDIY010000069.1:0-4838 GCF_057808895.1 Flavobacterium sp. FG68 | reverse complement strand
ATCTTTGTCGAGCTTCTTGCGTGTCCTTCGACTTCGCTCAGGATGACAAACTGTACGGTTACAAAATCTTCACTTAATCTTGTCATCCCGAGGAACGAGGGATCTGCGTAAGTAACACCACAAACTAAATCGCCAATCTTTGCCGAGCTTCTTGCGTGTCCTTCGACTTCGCTCAGGATGACAAACTGTATGGTTACAGAATCTTTACCCAATCTTGTCATCCCGAGGAACGAGGGATCTGCGCAAGTAACTCCACAAACTAAATCGCCAATCTTTGTCGAGCTTCTTGCGTGTCCTTCGACTTCGCTCAGGATGACAAACTGTGTGGTTAACACTGGTGTTCAGGATGACAAACTGTATCTGATATTTTTACAAGGAGCAAAAAATCTAAAATCTAAACTCAGAAATCTAAAATAAAAAATCCCAAACTCTTTTGGAATTTGGGATTTAAAATATTGTAATTTAAAAATCGTTAGATTTTCTTCATTTGTTCTTTCATCATCGAGATTTGCTCTTTCAGCATTCCTTGTTTGTCTAATTTTTTAGCTTCGGCTAATAAATTAGTTGCTTCCAGTTTTCTGCGGCGTGACATTGCTACTCCGGCAAGGTTTAATTTAGCTACAGCAAGATCCATATCCATTGATAGTCCAAGCTCGATCGCTTTTTTGAAATGTTTCTCAGCCTGAATTAAATTAGTCTGCGAAAGCATGATACCGTGTAGGTAATTAAAATATCCTTGTTGTTTTCTTACTAAAGCAGTTTCTGGATTTTTGATGTATGCTAACCATTTTTTAGCGCCTTCGAAGTCTTGTTTTCTTAATTTAAGAAAGGCTAAAAGGATAAATTCATTTTTAAAATAAAGAAAAATAGGAATTGCAGACAATAATATAAGGAAGATACCATTACCGGTTTCTTTGTCTACAATTTGCCAAACGCCAGCTATTATAAGAAGTCCGGCCAAAATAAGTTTGATAATTTTATTAAACATAATTCATGTAAATTTGTGATTGCAAATATAGTAAAATGAATTAAAAATATTTTTATAAAACTACTTGCCAGAAAAAAAAGTCTTTGTATATTTGCACTCGGTTTTTGAGCAACGGAATTCAAAAACAGAAAAATAGATAATAGACACCATTTTAAAGATACAAAGCAATGAGCAAAAGAACATTTCAACCATCGAAAAGAAAAAGAAGAAATAAGCACGGATTTATGGACAGAATGGCTTCTGCGAATGGAAGAAAAGTTCTAGCGCGTAGAAGAGCAAAAGGAAGACATAAATTGACTGTTTCTAGCGAACCTAGACACAAAAAATAATGTTTGTATAAACATACATAAGGCGATTACTTTTTTAGTATCGCCTTTTTTTATACCTTGTCGGTAAAAATTTTCTCAACATTCTAGTTTTTAGTACACTAAGAATGTTTTTTAAAATACTTTTATATAACTACACAATACATACAAAATGCCTAAAGACACATCAATTAAATCAGTTTTAATAATAGGTTCGGGACCTATTGTTATTGGTCAAGCTTGCGAATTCGATTATGCAGGATCTCAATCTGCACGTTCGATTCGTGAAGAGGGAATTGAAGTTATCTTGATTAACTCCAATCCAGCGACAATTATGACCGACCCATCTATGGCCGATCATATTTATTTGAAACCATTAACTACTAAATCGATTATTGAAATTCTGAAGGAACACCCGCAAATTGATGCAGTTTTGCCAACAATGGGAGGGCAGACCGCTTTGAACTTGTGTCTGGAAGCGGAAGAAAAAGGAATCTGGCAGGATTTCGGAGTAAGATTAATAGGAGTTGATGTAAACGCGATTAATATTACCGAAGACAGAGAGCAGTTTAAACAGCTTTTAGAAAGAATAAATGTACCAACTGCACCTGCAAAAACAGCTACTTCATATTTAGAAGGAAAAGAAATTGCACAGGAATTTGGTTTTCCGCTTGTAATTCGTCCATCGTTTACACTTGGTGGAACAGGAGCAGCGGTTGTTTACAAAAAAGAAGATTTTGATGAGCTTTTAACCCGTGGACTTGAAGCGTCTCCAATTCACGAAGTTTTAATTGATAAAGCTTTAATGGGATGGAAAGAGTACGAATTAGAGCTTTTAAGAGATAAAAATGATAATGTTGTAATTATCTGTTCTATCGAAAATATGGACCCAATGGGAATCCACACCGGAGATTCGATTACCGTTGCGCCGGCAATGACATTATCTGATACCACTTTCCAAAAATTACGTGACTACGCAATTTTAATGATGAGAAGTATCGGAAATTTTGCTGGAGGATGTAACGTACAATTCGCAGTTTCTCCAGATGAAAAAGAAGATATCGTAGCCATCGAGATTAACCCTCGTGTATCTCGTTCATCTGCTTTAGCATCAAAAGCAACAGGTTATCCAATTGCAAAAATTGCTTCTAAACTGGCTTTAGGATATAACTTAGATGAATTACAAAACCAAATTACAAAATCGACTTCGGCTCTTTTTGAACCAACTTTAGATTATGTAATCGTAAAAATACCACGTTGGAACTTCGATAAATTTGAAGGATCAGACAGAACTTTAGGTCTTCAGATGAAATCTGTAGGTGAAGTTATGGGAATTGGACGTTCTTTTCAGGAAGCGCTTCACAAAGCAACCCAATCTTTAGAAATTAAAAGAAACGGTTTAGGAGCTGACGGAAAAGGATATAAAGATTACGAACAAATCATTGAAAAGCTTACGTATGCAAGCTGGGACAGGGTTTTTGTAATTTATGATGCCATTGCAATGGGAATTCCGTTGAGCAGAATACATGAAATTACAAGAATCGATATGTGGTTCCTGAAACAATACGAAGAACTTTATGTTTTAGAGAAAGAAATTTCGAACTATAAAGTTTCAAACCTTCCTAAAGAATTATTACTTGAAGCCAAACAAAAAGGTTTCGCCGACAGACAATTAGCTCACATGATGAACTGTCTGGAAAGTGAAGTGCATTCTTTACGTATGGAGAAAAACATCAACCGTGTATTTAAACTGGTTGATACGTGTGCGGCTGAATTTAAAGCAAAAACTCCTTATTACTACTCCACTTTTGAAGCAGAAATCGAAAAAGCAAACGGAGAGCGTTTTGTGGATAATGAAAGTATCGTAACAGATAAAAAGAAAGTTATCGTTTTAGGTTCAGGACCAAACAGAATTGGGCAGGGAATTGAGTTTGATTATTCTTGTGTACACGGAGTTTTAGCAGCAAAAGAATGTGGTTACGAAACAATCATGATTAACTGTAATCCTGAAACAGTTTCAACAGATTTTGATACGGCTGATAAATTATACTTCGAACCAGTTTTCTGGGAGCATATTTATGACATCATTCAGCACGAAAAACCAGAAGGAGTAATCGTTCAGTTAGGTGGACAAACTGCTTTGAAATTGGCTGATAAACTTTCTAAATACGGTGTAAAAATCATCGGAACTAGTTTTGATGCGCTTGATTTGGCAGAAGACAGAGGAAGATTCTCAGATTTATTGACAGAATTACATATTCCTTTCCCAAGATTCGGAATCGCTGAAACGGCAGACGAAGCTTCAAAATTAGCGGATAGTTTAGATTTCCCGCTTTTAATTCGCCCTTCTTATGTATTAGGAGGTCAGGGAATGAAAATTGTAATCAACAAAAAAGAGCTTGAAGAGCACGTTATCGATTTGTTGAAAACAATTCCAGGAAACAAATTACTTTTAGATCACTACTTAGCCGGAGCAATCGAAGCCGAAGCGGATGCAATTTGTGATGCTGACGGAAATGTATATATCATAGGAATTATGGAGCATATCGAACCTTGCGGAGTTCACTCTGGAGATAGTAATGCAACATTGCCTCCTTTTAACTTAGGAGAATTCGTGATGCAGCAAATTAAAGATCATACGCATAAAATTGCAAGAGCTTTAAAAACAGTTGGTTTAATCAATATTCAGTTTGCGATAAAAGATGATACGGTTTATATTATCGAAGCAAATCCAAGAGCTTCAAGAACGGTTCCGTTTATTGCAAAAGCTTACGGAGAGCCTTATGTAAACTACGCTACAAAAGTAATGCTAGGTCATAGTAAAGTAACTGACTTTGATTTTAACCCGCAATTAAAAGGATACGCAATCAAACAACCGGTTTTCTCTTTCAGCAAATTTCCGAATGTAAACAAAGCGTTAGGGCCAGAAATGAAATCAACAGGAGAAAGCATCTTGTTTATTGATGACTTAAAAGACGATCAATTCTACGAATTGTACTCTAGAAGAAAAATGTATTTGAGTAAATAAGCTTAGATTCTATTATAACAAAAAAGCTCCAATGTAAATTGGAGCTTTTTCTTTTTTACTTTGCATATAAGACGCACTGCTGTGCGCCTCTACGATATGCTTTGTGGTTATTTGTTGAAGAAAATATTCATCCCAATTTTCCGTAGAGACGCACAGCAGTGCGTCTACGTCCAGTATTGACGCCCTGTTATTTACTTTGCGCATAAGACGCACTGCTGTGCGCCTCTACGATATGCTTTGTGGTAATTTGTATCAAGAAAATATTCATTCCAATTTTCCGTAGAGACGCACTGCTGTGCGTCTACGTCCAGTATTCACGTCTGTTGATTTACTTTGCGCATAAGACGCACTGCTGTGCGTCTCTACGATATACTTTGTGTGGTTTGTTTGTCGAATAAATATATATTCACCCCGTTTTTCTGTAGAGACGCACAGCAGTGCGTCTACGCCCAGTATTCACACCTGTTGATTTACTTTGCGCATAAGACGCACTGCTGTGCGTCTCTACGATATACTT
>NZ_JBMDIY010000068.1:0-4857 GCF_057808895.1 Flavobacterium sp. FG68 | reverse complement strand
GAACGTTTGATATGCCCGATTATTAAAAAACGATGTCAAAATCAAACGTTCCTACAGAACGTAAACGATGATAACAATATATTTTTCTACCGACGAGATGTTCCTACGGAGCAAAGAAAAATAACCTGTCACTTTTTGATATCCTATTATCATTCCATAGGAATGTTTCGTTGGTAGATAAAATAGAGGTCAGCTGCATTTACGTTCCGTAGGAACGTTTGAAATGTCAGATTATTAAAAAACGATGTAAAAATCAAACGTTCCTACGGAACGTAAACGATGATAACAATATATTTTTCTACCGACGAGATGTTCCTACGGAACAAAGAGATATAACTTGTTATTTTTTTATATCCCGTTATCATTCCATAGGAATGTTTCGTTGGTAGATAAAAATAAAAGTCAGCCACATTTACGTTCCGTAGGAACGTTTGATGTGCCCGATTATTAAAAAACGATGTAAAAATCAACGTTCCTTCAGAACATAAACGATGATAACAATATAATTTTTCTACCGACGAGATGTTCCTATGGAACAAAGAAATATATAAAATAAAAAAAGCCTGTAAACATTACGTTTACAGGCTTTTTAATATGTTTTTAAAACAAATTTCCTAATTCGTTCCTGCAGCAATTTTATCTACAAGAAATAATAATTCTCCAGAAACTGGTTTAATCAACTGCATCGGGTACAGTGTTGGATTAAATTCTCCGGTTGTTACTTCTTTTAAAGCATTTATTTTTTTCTCTCCAAAAGCAACTACGACGATTTTCTCCGCTTTATTGATTAACGGTGCAGTCAGCGTAATGCGATACATTTGTTGAGGAGCTAAATAATAAGCATCAACCCATTTAGTTTGTTCGTTTAATACCGCTTCACCAGGGAAAAGAGAAGCCGTATGTCCGTCGTCTCCCATTCCTAATAAGATAAGGTCAAATTTTCCTTCATCACCTAAAACAGTTCTAATAGACTGCTCGTAAGTAACAGCAAAATCTTCTGGCGTAACACCATCTTTGTACATTTCAAAAATGTTTTCTGCCGGAATAGAAACGTGGCTTAATAAGGTTGCGTAAGACATTTTTGCATTACTCAAATCATCATTTAGCGGAACCCAGCGTTCGTCGCCCCAAAATATAAAAACTTTACTCCAGTCAATTTTTGTTTTGTAAGCATCAGAAGCTAATAACTTGTAAATTCCTGCAGGAGAAGAACCTCCGGTAAGAACAGCTGTAAATTTGCCTTTTTCGGCAATAGCTTTCTGTGCAGATGCAACAAAAAGATCGGCTGCTTTCGTATTAATTTCTTCTGTTGTATTATAAATCTGTATCATTTAAAACTTCTTCTTTTGTTTGTGTATTCGGAATCCATTTGTGTCCTTGGCGGGCCAACAATTCGTCAGCTTCTTCAGGTCCCCAGCTTCCTGCTTTGTAATTAGGAAAACCAACAGGTGCCGTAGTTTTCCAAACTTGTTGAATTGTATCAATAGCATCCCAGGCTTCTTCTACCTGATCCCAGCGCATAAATAGGGTAGGATCTCCTAACAATGCATCTGCAATTAATGTTTCATAAGCTTCCGGCGACATTGTAGAACAAGAGAAATAGTCAAATACCATTTCTGCAGGTCTTAACGAAAGCGAAAGCCCCGGTTTTTTGGTCATAAACTGCAATTTAATATCCATTGCAGGCTGAATATTGATAATCAATCGGTTTGGTGTCATTCCTTCTTTACCATAAGAAAAAGCAGAATGCGGCACTGGTTTGAACTGGATAATGATAGAAGATTGTTTTTCTTCCATTCTTTTTCCGGAACGTAAATAAAATGGAATTCCCTGCCATCTCCAGTTGTCCAGATAAATTTTCATTGCCACATAAGTTTCTGTATTAGAATCGGGTGCAATTCCTTTATCCTCACGATATCCCGGAACCGGAACTCCTTTTATTTCTCCTGCACCATATTGACCTCTTACAATATAATGATCGACTTCTTCTGGTTTGATTCGGCGAATCGATTTCAAAACATCGGCTTTACGATTACGAATATCATCAGCATTTAATGAAGCAGGCGCTTCCATAGCCGTCATACATAAAATTTGAAGCAAATGGTTCTGAATCATGTCTTTTAATGCACCAACACCTTCGTAGAATCCGCCTCGTTCTTCAACGCCCACTTCTTCTGCAACGGTAATTTGGACAAAATCAATAAAATTTCGGCTCCATAAAGGTTCGAACATTGAATTTCCAAAACGGAAAGCCAAAATATTCTGAACCGTTTCTTTACCTAAATAATGATCAATTCTGTAAATCTGTTCTTCTTTGAAAGTCCCCGAAAGCATTTCGTTCAATTCAATCGCAGAAGCTTTATCGTAACCAAAAGGTTTTTCGATAATGATACGATCTTGTTTCGGATTTGCTGCAAGTCCAATCTTTTTAATATTGCTTGAAATTGTCGAAATGAAAGAAGGCGTAATCGAAAGATAGAAAAGACGATTAGCACGTTCACCAAAAGCCAGATCAAAACTGTTGATTTTTTCGTTTAACCCGATATAAGATTCTTCTTTGTCAATATCAAGACTGTGATAGGTTATGTGCGAAAGAAATTTTTCAGTTTCAGGATCAGAAATTCCTTTTCTTCTTGAAAAAGTATTTAGGTTTTCTAATACATAACTGCGAAAATCTTCATTGGTTTTTTCTGCTCTACCAAGAGCAATAATCTGAAACTTTTCAGACATACGTCCGTCAAGGTACAGATTTTGAAAAGCGGGAAAGAGCTTTCTCTTTGCTAAATCTCCGGTTCCTCCAAAAATCACGATGATTGTTGGATTCTTAAGTTTATTTTTAGTCATTGTGTGTAGTTGTGTTGCTTTAAGTTGCTTATTCAGACCATTGTGTATGGAAAACTCCTTCTTTGTCGATACGTTCGTAAGTATGCGCCCCGAAGAAATCACGCTGCGCCTGAATTAAATTTGTTGGCAGATTTGCAGATCTGTAAGCATCAAAATAAGCTAATGAATTCATTAATCCCGCCACAGGTAATCCTTTTTGAACAGCAAACTGAACAGCAGTTCTCATTCCTGCCTGATTCTCTGTTAATTTTGAAGCGATTCCAGCATCCAAAAGCAAGTTTGGTAAATCTGATTTAGTAACATATGCTTTTCTGAAATCTTCTAAAATAGTCGCACGAATAATACAGCCGCCGCGCCATATTTTGGCAACAGTTTCTACGTTTAATCCGTAATTATATTCTTTTGAAGCCGTATGAAGCTGAGCCAATCCTTGTGCATAAGTCACAACAATAGAAAGGTATAATGCTGATTTTAAGGCAGTAATTGCTTCGCTTGTATTTACATTGCTTTCAGCAGCGTTCCAAACTAATTTTTTAGCAGCTTCAATTCTTTCTGGTTTCGTTTTAGACATATCGCGCATGTTAACCGCGGCGTCGATAGTTGGAACCGGAACCTGTAAATCCATTGCGTTTTGCGAAGTCCATTTTCCTGTTCCTTTAGATTTTGCCCAATCTGAAATTTTATTGATTAACAGACTTCCGTCTTCATCTTTTTGTTTTAGAATTTTTCCGGTAATTTCGATCAAATACGATCTAAGATCATCCGTTTGGTTCCACTCTTCAAAAGTTTTCTGAATCGTTTCATCATCCAGATTATAACCTCTTTTCATAAGGTCATAAATTTCAGAGATCAACTGCATGATTCCGTATTCAATTCCGTTATGAACCATTTTTACATAGTTTCCGGCAGAACCATTTCCTAAATATTCTACACAAGGTTCACCGTCTACTTTTGCTGCAATCGCTTCAAAAATAGGACGAAGTCTTTCGTATGCTTTTTGATCACCTCCCGGCATCATTGCAGGACCGAAACGAGCGCCTTTTTCTCCACCAGAAATTCCCATTCCGAAGAAATGAATCCCTTTTTCAGATAATTCTAAAAATCTTCTGTCAGTATCCGTAAAAAAAGTATTTCCACCGTCGATTATAATATCGCCTTTATCTAAATGTGGTAATAAACTTGCGATTGCGCTGTCAACCGGTTTTCCCGCAGGAACCAATAACATAATCGCTCTTGGCTGTTGAATAAGCTCTACAAAATGCTTCACATCTGTAGTTGCTTCAATTGTATGATCAGAATCGGCTTCTTGTTGAAGTGAGTTGACTTTTTCAGTGTCTAAGTCTAAACCTGCAGCCGCAAAGTTATGGCTTGCAATATTTAAAAGTAGGTTACGACCCATTACGCCGAGTCCTACAATTCCAAAATCAAATTTGCTCATAGTTTTTAATTAACTAAATTATTAGAAGTATGTTTTTGCAGCAAAAAGTAAGAGAAAGTATGGTAATTCTTTTTCAATCAATGTTTTGCAGAAAAACAAAGTTTATTTTAATCTTACATTTTAAAATGTAGACCGCTAAGTTAGAGAAAAATGCTGAAACATTAGGAGTAAAATAATTCACTTTTAGGGTATATTGTGATACTTTTTTAAGTGTTGAAATTAAACTTATTTTGAGTTTTAAGTCCGTTTGAAAATCAAAACAAAAGTTGTTCGTTATTTTACAATTTTCCGCTCAAAGGAATGAATTACTTTGAGAAAAAATTATTTAAGATGAAAAGAGCACTTATTTTAAACGGATTACTGCTGCTTACCTTTTGGTGTAATGCGCAAAACTCAAATTCTGAATTGAAAAACGTCAGAAAGATTATAGAAGCCAGCAATGCAATTTATGCAGATCTCGCTAATAAAAACGACGGATCTATTTTAACAAGGTATACCAATGATGCCTGTTTGTTTCCACTGGATATGCAAACAAAAACTGGAGAAAAAGTTAAGCTACATTTTTATAATTAGTT
>NZ_JBMDIY010000067.1:0-5186 GCF_057808895.1 Flavobacterium sp. FG68 | reverse complement strand
ATAATTTTCGGGTTTCTGATTCCTTGCGGATTTACATTGCAGATGCGACAGAACCTCCTGTAACTGTTAATAACCAATTAGCATCTATATCTTTATATTTTATCATTAAATTATGTATTGTAAGCATTCCTGCATTGGTTCTTTCTTTGCAGATTTCTGTTATTAAAGAAGTACTGATTTTTAATTCCAGGGCGAATTTGGTAGGATTTGAAATGATATCTGCCTTCTTTAGGTATTCATAAACAATTAAAAATCTTGTCGTTATGTCATTCATTACATGTGATTTAAAGATTTTATCTTATTGTATCTTTCTTTTGTATAAGATACAATAAGTATTCCTGTATTGTAAAACGAATGAAAACGGCTATTCAACTCTGATTATGCCAGTTACAATAGATGCCGCAAGTAGTTCAGATTTTGGTATTTCAAAAGTATCGTAATCTTTATTATCGCTTACAAGTGCAATAAAATTATCATTATCAGACCTGCGCACCCGTTTGATCAGTACACCCAGTTTAGTACTTAAAATAACATACACTTTGTTCCATTGAAATAAAGTACCTGCAGGCAGCTGCTTACAGGCGGCAATATCTCCATTCTGGTAATTGGGATACATCGAGGAGCCTCTTATGATAATTAAATAATCTGCGTCTTCAAAAACCGGGATTAAAAATTGTTGGTTATTACTAGAAACAGTTGTACTGCCACAGATGTAAGCTGTTAAGTCTTCTGCTGTTATAAGCGACAGGTATTTGTTTTTTTTCTCAATGCTTTTACAGCTGTTTTTTAAAACATTCCCATTTCCGGTTGAAAGCCATTCTTTGTCAAGTAGTATATTTAGTTCACACAATCTGTTAATGAAATCAGCAGGTAAATTAACCTTACCGTTTAACACCTGCGAAAAGGAAGATTTACTGGAATAGCCTATCAGCCTGCCTATTTCCTGCTGGTTTTTGGCAGTACCCAGGCTCATTAGGGTTTTTAAGGCTATTTTAATTCTCTGCAGTTCAGTCATGGTTCTATTTCTGCTTATCAGCTTGAATCTGTTTTTCCAGATAGAAGATTATTTTCTGCAGGTTTTCTATGGTCTGCTGCTGAGACGCTGCTAAAACTTTAAAATTTTCTGCACTCTCTAATAGCAACCTGTAGATGTCTGAATTTTGAATTGTTTCCTTAAGCATCGGTCCTTCTCTTTTGAGCAGCCAGTCGCAGCTGTACTGAGGATATTTAGCTGCAATTTTCAAAATCCATTTGGCTTGTATATCGGTGTTTTTTGCAATGGCACGGGATAAAACAGCCTGGCTTGAACCCATTTCCTGTTCAAGTTTTGAAATGGATATATTTTCATTTTCTGCTAGAATTTTAATGTTTTCTAATAATATATTCATCCAGATACGAATTTACGTCATGATACTGTAAAATTAATCATAATTTGTTGTGATTTGTTTTTTTGTATGAAAAAACACGAAAAAATATGATGGCTTTAGATTGGGACATTTTTAAGCAGCTGTTAATATATAATTGTAGGTAAGTATGGATTCTTTCATATGGGCTTTAATAAAAAACAATTCTTTTTTTTCTTAAAACTATGTGTTTTCTAATTAAAGGGAAGGTTTTTGTATTTTTATTCTGGCCGTTGAGGAAGGGATTGTTTGGATTTTGTTTACAAGCAGTCTGCAGATCTATAATGAAAAGGCTCTCTTGGATTAAAAATTAAAAATGATCTGTGATTATAAGCGCCATAAGTATTTGTATCCCCGGGGACTGTAAATATCCTAAGCAAAGACATGCTGATTACCATTTATTTGTTCTGTAAATTAAACCCTTTATAATATTGGGCATATTAAATTTTCAATACGCAGCATAGTGGAACTCCATGTTTAGCCTCCATTTAAATTTTGGTGCCTTTAGCCGTATATGCACTATATTTTGAATGAGTTTATATAGATATGCCGCGATTGAAAAATCAGTTTAAAATTTAAGGGGTTTATATTTTTCTGAATTAAAAGACAGCCGGCTCCGTTTTGGTAATTCCCTGTTTCATGTTCTGCAGATTAATAAGTTAGAGTATGTAAACTTATGGATTAAATATGCTATTGCATTTTAGTTTTAAATAATCAATACATAGTTAAAAAAACAAACAGTTAAATGTACAAAACTGCTGCGGTTTCCTTTTTAAAATTTCCTGCAAAGCGGTTGCAGATTATAATCTGCAACCAAATAAAATTCCGAAAGTAAAGCTGAGATGATAAAACGTGATGAGATTTATTAATATTATGCCTTATTTGTTTGCCAACATTTAATAAACTAAAAGTGTAAATAATGTACACTAACAGTGTAATTTATTATCTTTGTGAGGATGGATAAAAATCTTTACATAATTGCAGGCTGTAATGGTGCTGGCAAGACTACTGCCTCATTTACAATACTTCCCGAAATACTAAACTGTAAGGAGTTTGTAAATGCGGACGAAATTGCCAAAGGACTTTCGCCTTTCCAGCCTGAAAAAGCTGCCTTTGAATCGGGTAGAATAATGCTCCACCGAATTAATGAATTATTAGCTAATAGTGAAGTTTTTGCCTTTGAAACGACTTTGGCCACGAAAAGCTATAAGCAGAAAGTGATTGCGGCTCAGGAAAAAGGCTATAAAGTGGTTCTTTTATTTTTTTGGCTCGACAGTGTTGATCTGGCAATCGAGAGGGTCAAGACGAGGGTTCAGGAAGGCGGACACAATATTGAAACCGATATTATTAAGCGCAGATATAAAAACGGAATAGCTAACTTATTTGATATATATTTGCCTATTGTTAATGAGGCATTGATTTTTGACAATACAGCTGTAAAAGCTGAATTAATAGCTCAAAAAACTTTGGGCAATGACATTGAAGTTATAAATGAAATCAAGTTCGATAAACTCAAAAATGGCCAATCATGGGAGAACACAAAACAACAACAACGACACCGACTCAGAAGAAAATTATAGAGGCAATGGATAAAGTTTCTGAAAAATTAATTGAGTTCAAAAAGAAAAATAATAGCGATCTGGTTGTTATGCAGGACGGTAAAATTGTTAGAATAAAACCAACTTCCTTGTAGATTATTGCTGTCACAAACAACCTAAAGCTCTCAGATAATGAGAGCTTTTTTTATTTGCAGACTAAAAATATTAGGAAAATTATTAAACTAAATCTACTTTCGCATAAGCTGGAAAATGCTTAGAGGACGTTCTTTATATAGAGATTTTTTGCAAGAGGTCAATCATTGTATAGAAAAAAATTACAGACCCTTATAAGTATAAGTTCCAAGGACAAGAGCGCCAAGACGAGCTGGGACTAGGCTGGGACAGTTTTAAGTGGAGAAACTATGATCCTGCAATTGGTAGGTTTATGAGTGTAGATCCTTTAACAGAAAAGTATCGAGATTGGGCACCTTATGTTTTTAGTGGAAATAGAGTTATTGATAGTCGTGAATTAGAAGGATTAGAACCTATTACTGCTACTCTAGCTTTAGAAGTAGAATTCGCACCAGAGACTTTAGCTGCCGAAACAGCAGGGGCTGATTTTACCGTTGCATTAGAAGGAATGACCGTGGAAGCTGTACCTCGAGTTAGTATGTGGGAAACAGTTGGGAATTTCTTTGGTGAACTTTGGGAGACTGTTGCAGGGGGGTCTGATGTAAAGACTGATTTGATTCCTAAGAATGCTATGGAAGGTGCTATAGATAAGGCTAAACCAAAAGCAGACGAAAAGGAAAAAGCAAACGATAAACCGTACGCTCCAGATGAGCCTTTAGGAAAACAGAAAAATGGTGAGCCAAAAGTAGATAGTGAAGCTGAAGGAAAGAAACACACTCAATTAGGAACAAAACAAGGAAGGAAAGGTAAGTATACGCAAGGAAGAGAATTTGATGAAAAGGGGAATCCTGTAAAAGATATAGATCATACAGATCATGGAAGACCAGACACTCATCCTGATAATCCTCATCAACATACGTGGGAACCAAGTAAAACAGGAGGAACACCTCAAAGGTCAAAATTACCAACAAAGATAGAATAATGATAAAGAAGATTAGGATTTCAGGAAAATCAGATGAAACTATTCTGACAATAAAACTAAAAGATATACTGGAATGTATTGGTAATCCATCAATTTATAAATGGAATTTACTGTGGATTGAAGCAATAGGGACATACCAGGAATCAATTTTGGACTTTGAAGCTAAGATTAATGACTCAAATGATGGTATTCAATTTGAATTCGAGGAATTGATTAAATTGTCTGATTCAACGGATCAAATTATAGAACTGACTTTGGTAGCAGATGTAGAAAGTGAAAAGTTAATAAGGTACCACACGGATGAAAATATGTACAAAAATTGTAGATATGTAATAGAATTGATAGATTCTTCTTTTTGGGAGTTCACAAGTTCCGATTCTAAAGTTTTAGAAGTTATCAAACAAAAATTCGATGGTGTATCAGATGTAGAATATTTTGAATAGTATATAATATAGCTAAAAAAGGATGTGCAATTGCAAATCCTTTTTGCTTTTTAGTAATTTAAAGGAGCCACTTTTTATTTCCGGATTCATCATGAGAGTATAGTTTTTCCAATCAAAAATCATTTGATCAGAAAAAAATTTGGTGTAAAGTCACATATAATTGACAAGGGTAGTGTTACAGATTAGGTGTTTTTATAATTTACCCAGTTAACTAACTGAAAAAGGGTAGTGTTTCAAAGTTAGTGATATAAGATTTTAGATTTCTAACCTTTTGAAATTGAACAAATTTTAGAAATAAATAATTTTAAGATGAGCAGTGATGCTCATCTTTTTTGTTTTATTATTGCCTTAAATGTGCTAAAATGAATAAAAATTCGACATGGTGTTCCAAAGTGGTTCTGTCGCATCTGTTTAATAACTATTATCTTTAGACGTTCAAAATATATTTTATGAATACGAAAGGTCATTGTTATCCCAAAGCCATTATTTTGCAGGCTGTTTATTTCAAATTGAGATTTACATTGAGTTACAGGGATATTGAGGAAATAATGAAAATGCGTGGAATAGCAGTTGATCACGCGACGATTCAGCGCTGGGTATTTAAATTTACTCCAATGGTTGAATCTCAGATGAAAAAAGGAAAGAGCAGAGTAGGCGCCAGCTGGCGAATGGATGAAACTTATATAAA
>NZ_JBMDIY010000066.1:0-5300 GCF_057808895.1 Flavobacterium sp. FG68 | reverse complement strand
TTTTGCACCCGCTTTGAAATACAAGCGAAGTTAAAAAGAAATACACGTTCGTAGACATATTGAATTGACAGCCGTTCCGATGCAAATCGGAACAAAAGAATAAGAGTAATAGAATCGTAAGATTTGAAAAGAACCACTAGAGTAAGCGTCGAATAATAATATTAAAATATACGATGAAGAGTTTGATCCTGGCTCAGGATGAACGCTAGCGGCAGGCTTAACACATGCAAGTCGAGGGGTAGAGCACTTCGGTGCTTGAGACCGGCGCACGGGTGCGTAACGCGTATGCAATCTGCCTTTCACAGAGGGATAGCCCAGAGAAATTTGGATTAATACCTCATAGTATTATGGAGTGGCATCACTTTATAATTAAAGTCACAACGGTGAAAGATGAGCATGCGTCCCATTAGCTAGTTGGTAAGGTAACGGCTTACCAAGGCAACGATGGGTAGGGGTCCTGAGAGGGAGATCCCCCACACTGGTACTGAGACACGGACCAGACTCCTACGGGAGGCAGCAGTGAGGAATATTGGACAATGGGCGCAAGCCTGATCCAGCCATGCCGCGTGCAGGATGACGGTCCTATGGATTGTAAACTGCTTTTGTACGAGAAGAAACACTCCTTCGTGAAGGAGCTTGACGGTATCGTAAGAATAAGGATCGGCTAACTCCGTGCCAGCAGCCGCGGTAATACGGAGGATCCAAGCGTTATCCGGAATCATTGGGTTTAAAGGGTCCGTAGGCGGTTTAGTAAGTCAGTGGTGAAAGCCCATCGCTCAACGGTGGAACGGCCATTGATACTGCTGAACTTGAATTACTGGGAAGTAACTAGAATATGTAGTGTAGCGGTGAAATGCTTAGATATTACATGGAATACCAATTGCGAAGGCAGGTTACTACCAGTTGATTGACGCTGATGGACGAAAGCGTGGGGAGCGAACAGGATTAGATACCCTGGTAGTCCACGCCGTAAACGATGGATACTAGCTGTTGGGAGCAATCTCAGTGGCTAAGCGAAAGTGATAAGTATCCCACCTGGGGAGTACGTTCGCAAGAATGAAACTCAAAGGAATTGACGGGGGCCCGCACAAGCGGTGGAGCATGTGGTTTAATTCGATGATACGCGAGGAACCTTACCAAGGCTTAAATGTAGATTGACCGTTTTGGAAACAGAACTTTCGCAAGACAATTTACAAGGTGCTGCATGGTTGTCGTCAGCTCGTGCCGTGAGGTGTCAGGTTAAGTCCTATAACGAGCGCAACCCCTGTTGTTAGTTGCCAGCGAGTCAAGTCGGGAACTCTAACAAGACTGCCAGTGCAAACTGTGAGGAAGGTGGGGATGACGTCAAATCATCACGGCCCTTACGCCTTGGGCTACACACGTGCTACAATGGCCGGTACAGAGAGCAGCCACTGGGTGACCAGGAGCGAATCTATAAAACCGGTCACAGTTCGGATCGGAGTCTGCAACTCGACTCCGTGAAGCTGGAATCGCTAGTAATCGGATATCAGCCATGATCCGGTGAATACGTTCCCGGGCCTTGTACACACCGCCCGTCAAGCCATGGAAGCTGGGGGTGCCTGAAGTCGGTGACCGCAAGGAGCTGCCTAGGGTAAAACTGGTAACTAGGGCTAAGTCGTAACAAGGTAGCCGTACCGGAAGGTGCGGCTGGAACACCTCCTTTCTAGAGCCTTAGTGTTAGCTATATGCACGCTGGGGAAAAAAGATGCAGAGCCTGTTGGTTTTGAATCGAGGATTATATTACTCTTGCTGTTAGTTCAAATAATAAATTTTTAAGTAAAACAGAGTCTCGTAGCTCAGCTGGTTAGAGTACTACACTGATAATGTAGGGGTCGGCAGTTCGAGTCTGCCCGGGACTACTTTTTAAGAATTGTTAATTATAAATTATGAATTGTAAATTATAAGAAACAAGAACAAATTAAAAAGACTGAAACTTAGAAAAAAGGAAATTTTAGAGGTTGAGTAACCGTTTTAAGTACTGTTAACTGAAAACTGTTAACTGACAACTAAAAATTGGGGGATTAGCTCAGCTGGCTAGAGCGCCTGCCTTGCACGCAGGAGGTCAACGGTTCGACTCCGTTATTCTCCACTGATTATCTATAAAGATAGATAATAAAAGTTCATTGACATATTGAGATAAGAAAATAATAAGAAAGTAGAAAGCGTTTTTTGTTATAGTAGCAATACGAATAATAAAAAACAAAAAAAAACGGTCTCGTTTTAAGAACGAGATTGGTACAATAAGCAAAATAAGGGCGTATGGGGGATGCCTAGGCTCTCAGAGGCGATGAAGGGCGTGATAAGCTGCGAAAAGCTGCGGGGACAAGCACACATTGATTGATCCGCAGATACCCGAATGGGGCAACCCACTATGTTGAAGACATAGTACACCGATAGGTGGGCAAACCCGCTGAACTGAAACATCTAAGTAGGCGGAGGAGAAGAAAACAAAAGTGATTCCGTAAGTAGTGGCGAGCGAACGCGGATTAGCCCAAACCAGTGTTGTTACGGCAATGCTGGGGTTGTAGGACCACGACATTTTATGCATGCAGAACCGGAAGTTACTGGAAAGTGACGCCATAGAGGGTGATAGCCCCGTATGGGTAATAAATGTAATAGATAGTGGTATCCTGAGTAGGGCGGGGCACGTGAAACCCTGTCTGAATTTGGCGGGACCATCCGCTAAGGCTAAATACTCCTGAGAGACCGATAGTGAACCAGTACCGTGAGGGAAAGGTGAAAAGAACCGTGAATAACGGAGTGAAATAGATCCTGAAACCATACGCTTACAAGCGGTCGGAGCCCTTTCGTGGGGTGACGGCGTGCCTTTTGCATAATGAGCCTACGAGTTAACGCTGCTGGCGAGGTTAAGTGGTTAAGCCACGGATCCGCAGCGAAAGCGAGTCTGAATAGGGCGCTTTAGTCAGTAGTGTTAGACGCGAAACCGTGTGATCTACCCATGGGCAGGATGAAGCTGTGGTAACACACAGTGGAGGTCCGAACCGGTTGACGTTGAAAAGTCTTCGGATGACCTGTGGGTAGGGGTGAAAGGCCAATCAAACTCGGAAATAGCTCGTACTCCCCGAAATGCATTTAGGTGCAGCGCTGAATTAAGTTATATAGAGGTAGAGCTACTGATTGGATGCGGGGGCTTCACCGCCTACCAATTCCTGACAAACTCCGAATGCTATATAATGTTTCTCAGCAGTGAGGGCTTGGGTGCTAAGGTCCAAGTCCGAGAGGGAAAGAACCCAGACCATCAGCTAAGGTCCCCAAATATACACTAAGTTGAAAGAACGAGGTTTGTCTGCCCAGACAGCTAGGATGTTGGCTTGGAAGCAGCCATTCATTTAAAGAGTGCGTAACAGCTCACTAGTCGAGCGGACGAGCATGGATAATAATCGGGCATAAGTGTATTACCGAAGCTATGGATTTACAGTTTACTGTAAGTGGTAGGGGAGCATTCCAGCAGGGTTGAAGGTGTATCGTAAGGTATGCTGGACTGGCTGGAAAAGAAAATGTAGGCATAAGTAACGATAATGCGGGCGAGAAACCCGCACACCGAAAAACTAAGGTTTCCACAGCTATGCTAATCAGCTGTGGGTTAGTCTGGTCCTAAGGCGAACCCGAAAGGGACAGTCGATGGCTAACGGGTTAATATTCCCGTACTACTAATTACTGTGATGGGGTGACGGAGTGATGAAAGCGCCGCGAACTGACGGAATAGTTCGTTAAAGTACCTAGCTATAGGCTCTGCAGGCAAATCCGCAGAGACTGGTGAAATACGATAGTACTCGGAGTCTTCGGACAAAGAGATAGTGCGCCTAAGGGCTTCCAAGAAAAACCTCTAAACTTCAGGTAATTAGTACCAGTACCGTAAACCGACACAGGTAGTTGAGGAGAGAATCCTAAGGTGCTCGAGAGATTCATGGCTAAGGAATTAGGCAAAATAGACCTGTAACTTCGGGAGAAAGGTCGCCCTGAGCAATCAGGGCCGCAGTGAAGAGGTCCAGGCGACTGTTTATCAAAAACACAGGGCTCTGCAAAATCGTAAGATGAAGTATAGGGCCTGACACCTGCCCGGTGCTGGAAGGTTAAGAGGAGATGTTATCTTCGGAGAAGCATTGAATTGAAGCCCCAGTAAACGGCGGCCGTAACTATAACGGTCCTAAGGTAGCGAAATTCCTTGTCGGGTAAGTTCCGACCTGCACGAATGGTGTAACGATCTGGACACTGTCTCAGCCATGAGCTCGGTGAAATTGTAGTAACGGTGAAGATGCCGTTTACCCGCAGTGGGACGAAAAGACCCTGTGCACCTTTACTATAGCTTAGTATTGACCTTGGATAAATGATGTGTAGGATAGGTTGGAGACTATGAAGCGGCGTCGCCAGGCGTTGTGGAGTCATTGTTGAAATACAACCCTTTGTTTATCTGAGGCCTAACCCCGCGCTGCGGGGGACATTGCTTGGTGGGTAGTTTGACTGGGGTGGTCGCCTCCAAAAGAGTAACGGAGGCTTCTAAAGGTTCCCTCAGTACGCTTGGTAACCGTGCGTAGAGTGCAATGGCATAAGGGAGCTTGACTGAGAGACATACAGGTCGATCAGGTACGAAAGTAGAGCATAGTGATCCGGTGGTTCCGCATGGAAGGGCCATCGCTCAAAGGATAAAAGGTACGCCGGGGATAACAGGCTGATCTCCCCCAAGAGCTCATATCGACGGGGGGGTTTGGCACCTCGATGTCGGCTCGTCACATCCTGGGGCTGGAGAAGGTCCCAAGGGTTGGGCTGTTCGCCCATTAAAGTGGCACGCGAGCTGGGTTCAGAACGTCGTGAGACAGTTCGGTCTCTATCTACTGTGGGCGTTAGAAATTTGAGTGGATCTGATTCTAGTACGAGAGGACCGAATTGGACAAACCTCTAGTGTATCTGTTGTCCCGCCAGGGGCACCGCAGAGTAGCTACGTTTGGAAGGGATAAGCGCTGAAAGCATATAAGCGCGAAACCCACCACAAGATGAGATTTCTTTTAAGGATCGTGGAAGATGACCACGTTGATAGGCTATAGATGTAAAGGCAGTAATGTCATAGTCGAGTAGTACTAATAATCCGTAAGCTTATGTACACCCTTTTCCCTCCGAGCAATCGGAGGGAGGAAACTTTCTAAAACAAAAACTTACTTTTCTTTATCTCAGTATGTTAAAATATTAGCTCGACGCAGAGCAGTCTTTAAGTCGAAAGATTAAAGTCAAAAGTCGAAAGACTTTACCACTTTATGACCTTG
>NZ_JBMDIY010000065.1:0-7108 GCF_057808895.1 Flavobacterium sp. FG68 | reverse complement strand
CGCAGTTTTCAGTCGCAGTTTTCAGTCGCAGTTTTCAGTCGCAGTTTTCAGTCGCTTTAACTTTGTCAAAGTTTAAAACTTTGACAAAGTTCCTGAGCACCAAGACTGAAAACTGAGACTGCGACTGAAACCTAAAAAAACATTTTTAAGGTATATTTAAGGTCGTAAACTCATCCCGAACAAATATGTATTCGTAAATTAGCATCAAACAAAATATATCTTAATGACAGTACTTACTTTTACCCTGATAATGCTGCTTGGTGCTTTTTTAGCTGGCTTTATTGGTTCATTATCAGGCTTGGGCGGAGGTATAATTATTATTCCGCTTCTCACTATTATTCTTGGTGTTGATATTCATTATGCAATTGGAGCCGCTTTAGTTTCGGTAATTGCAACTTCTTCAGGTTCTGCGGCGGCTTATGTTAAGGAAGGAATTACCAATATGCGCCTCGGAATTTTTCTGGAAATTGCTACAACAATCGGAGCTGTTTGCGGTGCTTTACTTTCTACCATCGCTCCTACTTCATTTATCGCTGTTTTATTCGGACTTACCTTGATTTTTTCGGCTATAAATTCGCTTCGTAAAAAAGAAGAACATATTGTTTTAGAATCAAGTCCGCTGGCAAAAAGCTTGAAACTTGAGGGAACTTATCCAACGCATGACGGACAAGTGGTAAGCTACGGAACTAAAAATGTTATTGGCGGTTTCAGTATGATGGGAATTGCCGGAATGATGTCGGGTTTACTGGGGATTGGTTCTGGTGCTTTTAAAGTTATTGCCATGGATAATATTATGCGAATTCCGTTTAAGGTTTCTACCACAACCAGCAATTTTATGATGGGTGTTACGGCAATGGCGAGTTCTGTTATTTACATTCAAAAAGGATATATCGAACCGGGAATTTGTATGCCGGTTGTTATTGGGGTTTTGTTTGGCGCAATGGCCGGAGCAAAAATTTTGGTTAGAACAAATCCTAAAAAACTTAGAATATTTTTTGCCTGCTTGATTTTTGTGTTAGCAGTTAATATGATTTATAATGGACTTAATGGAAAAATCTAAAGTTATGACGCACGAAAAATTTGGAGAAAAAGATTTTCAAACCATTATTGGAAACTTATTGCGCTACGGCGTTTGGATTTCATTATCAGTAGCTTTTATTGGCGGAATCGTTTATTTAATGCACCACGGAAATGACATTGAAGATTATTCTGTTTTTAAAGAAAATGACCGAAATATATTTGAAGTAATTTCGTCGGTTGTTAATGGTGTAATTTCAGGAAGTGGTGAATTTTTAATCTTCTTCGGAATCATATTATTGTTTTTAACGCCTGTTTTCAGGGTTTTACTTTCTCTTTTCTCTTTTTTAATCGAGAAAGATTATTTATATGTAGTGATCACGCTGATTGTTATTCTGATTATTATAACCAGTATTTCATTTGGGTTTTCACATTAGAATTTTAGATTGTAGATTTTAGAATGTAGATTTTGGAATTTGGAATTTAAAAATTGGAATTTGATATTGATATTGACATTGTCATTGAAATTTAGAAAAATTTATGGAAATAGGAATCGATAGTTTTGCTTCGGCAATGTACGGCGACAGCAACACTTTGAGTAGTGTTGACGCGATGGAACAACTGCTGCAGAGAATTGAATTTGCAGATCAGGCTGGATTGGATGTTTTTGGAATTGGAGAACATCATAAAAAAGAATTTCTGGATTCGGCAACAGCAGTAATTTTGAGTGCGGCTGCGGCTCGAACAAAAAATATTCGTTTGGCAAGTGCGGTGACGGTTCTAAGTGCCGCCGATCCTGTACGCGTTTATCAAAGTTTTGCGACATTGGATTTAATTTCAAAAGGCAGAGCCGAAATTGTTGTCGGGCGCGGATCTGCTATTGAAGCTTATCCGCTTTTTGGATATGACCTTAAGGATTATGATGCGCTTTTTAAGGAAAAACTCGAATTGCTTTTACAAGTTAGAGATAATGAATTTATAACGTGGTACGGAAAATTTCGTCCGGAACTAAATAATCTTCCGGTTTATCCGAGGGCTTTACAGGAAAAAATGCCGATTTGGCTTGGCGTTGGCGGAACTCCGGAATCTTTTGTAAGAGCCGGAAGTTTAGGTTTGCCTTTAATGGTTGCCGTTATTGGCGGACAAACACATCGTTTTAGACCTTTGATTGATTTATACCGTGAAGCCGGAAAAGCTGCTGGTTTTAGGCCGCACGAATTAAAAGTTGGATTGCATTCGCCGGGTTATGTTTCGAATACAACCGAAAAAGCTATCGAAGAATATTATCCGGGCTATGCCGAATTGTGGACAAAATTAGGATATGAGAGAGGCTGGCCTCCGGTTACAAAAGGTAAATTTGACGGATTAATTGATGATCTTGGTGTTTTAATTGTGGGAAGTCCTGAAAGAGCTGCAGAGAAAATTTTACGCCACAGCGAAGCACTTGGAGGCGTTGAAAGATTTACGTTCCAAATGGACAACGCAGGATTAACACATTCTCAATTAATGAACGCCATAGAACTTATAGGAACAAAACTAATTCCTTTGATTAAGAAGGGTTAGATTTTGGGCCACAGATTACACGAATTAAACGGATTTACGCTGGTTCTTTTTTATCTAACGTATGGAAAAAATAAAACTGCGTAAATCCGTTTAATCCGTCAAATCCGTGGGCAAATTTTCAAAAAAACTTTGAACCTTGCCGCTCTGAACCTTTGAACCTATAAAAAAGAAAGCATCCGTTTTAGCGGATGCTTTCTTTTTTAATTGTAATTTTTCAACCAGAACAATCAAATATTTTTAGAATTTGTATGTTACGCCAAATCTGAAGTTTCTTGGTTGTTCTGTCTGCCAATAGTAAGCATTAATATTAGTTGAAGCATAATAAGAACCACTGTAAAGATATTTATCTAAAATATTAAATACATTCGCTGTAAATTTCATTTTTCCAATCTCATAAGATAAACCACCATCAAGTTTAAAATATTCTGGAAGTCTTTCGAGTCCGGCAGCCCAAGTATCTGTTTGTCTTCCTGCAAGGTATGTACCTCCAATAGACGCTCCAAATCCTTTTAACTTACCATTTACAAGAGTATAATTTAGCCATGCATTTGCAACATGTTTAGAGAAACCCGGTACAGTAGAACCTTGTATAATACTTGGAACATTAGAATCTGTAACTATAGATTCTGTAAAAGCATAATTTGCAATTAAATTAAGACCGTCAATGATTTTTCCTCTAAGATCAACTTCTATACCTTGTGCTCTTTTTTCTCCTAATACAACTTTAAATACATCATTAGGTCCATTAGCAGGATCAGAAGTCAATTCGTTTTCTTTCAAAATTCTATAAGCAGCAACTGTAGTACTCCATGATCCGTCAAACCAATCTTTCTTAATTCCAAACTCGATATTATTTCCAGTAAGAGGTTTAATTGGATCTCCATTTTGAATAATTCCTGATTGAGGCGTAAAAGCCTGATCGTACAATCCGTAAACCGATGTACTTGGCGTTATAGAATAGCTAATACCAACACGAGGTGTAATGTGAGTATCTTCTTGAACATCACCCCAGTTTGCCTGATTAATCCATGTATATCTTGCCGCAAGAGTCAATCTCAATTTATTTTCAAAGAAACCTAATTCATCCTGAATGTAAGCAGCTGTATATTTTGAAATCATACCGCCAAAAGATCTCTCCTTAAGCGGCGTATCACGATCAAAAACAGGCAGTCCGTTTGCCGGCATTCCATAATTTGGTGCAAAAATATTAAACGGATTATCGAAAGTATCTAAATCATGTGATTGATAAAAATCTGCATAGTATTCTTTATTTCCTGCATCTATTCCTCCTAATACTTTATGAGAAACAGGTCCTGTATTGAATTTACCATTAACAAAAATCTGTCCTAAAAACATGTCGCTTTCCGCATCCCAAATACCAACATTTCGTATAATTTCACCATACCCAAGAGTTCCGTCAGGTATCTCATCATAATCTAAATCAACTGGTCCGGGCCCAACTCCGGTTGGCCATGAGCTGTATCCTTTTTGCAGATATTTAAAATATGATGTTTGTGCAGTAAGTTTCCAGTTGTCATCAAATTTATGTTCAAATGTAAAATATCCGCTGTGATCGTTCATTTTTGTATCTGGCAGACCCGGCTGTGTCATAGTAAAATTTCTTGGCAAAGTTGCGTATCCTCCAGCGTCAGCTCCAAAAATATAATAAGAACCAACCTCAGTCATATTAGCCATTTGATAATTGTACTCTAAAGTAACTTTCGTTTTATCATCAATTTGATACGAAAGTACCGGAGCAATTACATAACGATCATTGTGTTCAAAAGGTCTGTGAGAACCTTTCTTTTGAAAAGCACCATTAAAACGGTATAAAAACTTCCCTTCTTTATCAAATTTTCCATCAAGATCAATACTTGCTCTGTAAAAATCAAAACTTCCAGCCATAACAGTGGCTTCTCCTTTGGTAATCCCTGTTGTTTTTTTAGTCACAACATTATAAAGTCCGCTTGGATCACCACTCGAAAGCATAAATCCTGCTGGTCCTTTCACAAATTCGATATGATCCACAAAACTCATATCTTCTGTCAATGGTCCCCAAAAAGAAGTAACTACATTAAATCCGTTACGGAAAGCCTGTATTTGTGAACCACGCATTGTAATATTCGTATACATATCTCCCCAGTGTTCTAATCGCACAGCACCACTCACATTACGGATCACTCCATCACTCATACTGATAATTTGCTGGTCTTTTAAAGTTTGTCCGCTTACGATTTGAATATTCTGTGGGATTTCAAGTACCGGGGTCTGAAGACGTAATGATAATGAAGGTTTATCTTGTTTGTATTTATTTTTTGTAATGACAACTTCATCAAGATCTTCCTGACTTTCAGAAAGTGTAAAGTTTTTGGTAGTAGTCTGTTTTGCCGTTACTACAATTGTGTTTTCAACGGCATGAATTCCAACTGCACGAACACTAATAGTGTAAGAACCCGGTTTAACATTTTTAATTTCATATTGACCGTTGTCATTTGTAACTGCCGAATATCTTGTTCCTTTAAGAACTATTGAAACACCCGGCACTGGTTCGTTACCGCTTAAAGAAATCTTTCCGTTTACCTTTCCTAATTCCTGACTCATTACATTTAGTGAAGTCAAAAGAACCATCAAAAAACAAACTTTCTTAATGATATTTATACTCATTTTAGTACTATTTTAAGTTTTGTTTGGCAAAAGTAAACGGTAATGGCGGGTTTTCCAAATTATTTTTAATTATTCTAAATAAATATAAAATAATAAGACTGTTTAGTGATATTTTTACACTTGTAACTTTATAAACTTTAAGAGAAAGCAAATAATTGAGGAAGTATAGTTATCTTTAATCCGCAAAATAATTTCCAGAACAACAAAAAACATAAATCAATGAATACCACAAAAACAGTTAGAAAAGTAGCTATTGTAGGTTATAATCGAATTCCGTTTGCAAGAGCCAATACCGCTTACGCAAATGTTGGAAATCAGGAAATGATGACCGCAGCCTTAAACGGGCTTATTGATAAATATAATTTAAAGGGACAATTATTAGGTGAAGTTGCAGGAGGCGCCGTAATAAAACATTCTTATGACATGAATATGATCAGAGAATGTGTTATGAAAACCGCTCTTAATCCCGCTACCCCAGCCTGTGATTTGCAGCAAGCCTGCGATACGGGAATTGAAAGCGCTGTTTATATTGCCAATAAAATTGCGCTTGGTCAGATCGAATCCGGAATTGCCGGAGGTGTCGACTCTATTAGTGATATGCCAATTGCGGTAAGTGAAAATTTGAGAAAAACATTGCTTAAAGCCAGACAGGCAAAATCATTGGGAGAAAAAATTAAAGCGTTTTTAAAATTACGTCCAAAAGATTTTTCGCCATTAGTTCCAAGAAATGAAGAAACACAAACCGGACTTTCGATGGGCGGGCATACGGAGATTACAGCAAAATATTATAAAATTCCAAGAGAAGATCAGGACAATCTAGCACTTAAAAGTCATTTGAATATGGCAAAAGCGTATGACGAAGGTTTTTTCGCTGATATGATTACGACTTTTAACGGACTCGACAGAGATAATAATTTGAGAAAAGACAGCAGTATAGAAAAACTAGCGAAACTAAATCCTGCTTTTGATAAAGCAAACGGAACTTTAACAGCCGGGAATTCAACTCCTTTAACTGACGGTGCTTCCTGCATACTTTTAGCCAGCGAAGAATGGGCAAACGAACGCGGATTACCAATCCTCGCTTATATTACATTTGCCGAAATTGCGGCGATTGAATATGTCAAAAATCAACAGAATCTTTTATTGGCACCTTTATTTGCTGCGAGCAGAATGCTTGAAAAAGCCGAATTAAATTTACAGGATTTTGATTATTATGAAATTCACGAAGCTTTTGCTGCTCAGGTTTTGGCAACTTTGAAAATCTGGGAAAGCCCGGAATTAAGCGCCGAATTAGGTTTGAAAAAAACTCTTGGTGCAATCGACAGGGAAAAACTAAATGTAAAAGGAAGTAGTCTTGCAGCCGCGCATCCTTTTGCCGCAACCGGAGGAAGAATAATTGGCGTTATGGCAAAATTATTAAATGAAAAAGGTTCAGGAAGAGGTTTTGTTTCTATCTGCGCCGCAGGTGGACAAGGCGTTACGATGATTATTGAAAAATAATAAAATTTATAAATCTGCTGAATCTGCGAGAGTATTTTTTTTGCACGCAAATTTAGCAGATTTGGCAAATTTTTTAATTTCTTTTCTTTTTAAAAAATGAATTCCTCAGAGGAAGATAAAACTTTTGAATTTCATTTATGAATCTGCTAAATCTGCGGGAGATTTTTTTTGCACATAGATTTAGCAGATTTGGCAGATTTTTTAATTTCTCTCTTTTTTAAAAAGCAAATTCTTCAACAGAAGAAGGTTTTAATTTCATTTATAAATCCGTTGAATCTGCTGAATCTGCGAGAGTATTTTTTTGCACGCAGATTTAGCAGATTTGGCAGATTTTTTAATTTCTCTCTTTTTTAAAAAGCAAATT
>NZ_JBMDIY010000064.1:0-7204 GCF_057808895.1 Flavobacterium sp. FG68 | reverse complement strand
TCGATCAGCGAGTGCGATCCTTCGTTCCTCAGGATGACAAACGGTGCTCTTGTCACCCTAACGGAGGAAGGATCACACAAGAAACTCTACAAAGTAACTCCACAAAGTAATTCCACAAAGAAAATCGCCAATCTTGTCATCTCGACGAAGGAGAGATCTCCGTAAGTAACTCCGTAAAGCATATCGCCAATCTTTGTCGATCAGCGAGTGTGATCCTTCGTTCCTCAGGATGACAAACGGTGCTCTTGTCACCCTGAGCGAAGTCGAAGGGCGCAAAGTAATTCCACAAAGAAAATCGCCAATCTTTGTCGATCAGCGAGTGCGATCCTTCGTTCCTCAGGATGACAAACGGTGCTCTTGTCATCTCGACGAAGGAGAGATCTCCGCAAGAAACTCTACAAACTAAATCGCCAATCTTTGTCGAGCCACTTGCGCAGATTTCTCCCTACGGTCGAAATGACAAACGGTGTGGTTATACAATTTGCCGCACAATCTTGTCATCTCGACGAAGGAGAGATCTCCGCAAGTAACTCCGTAAAGCATATCACCAATCTTTGCCGATCAGCGAGTGCGATCCTTCGTTCCTCAGGATGACAAAAAATGCGTTGAAATGACAAAGCGATTCTATGAAAAAAAACTCAAATGTTAAAAAACCACACAAAAAACCTACAAAAATTTAACACTTAAAAAAAACTTTTTTTTCAACAATTTTAAATTTTGTACAATTTATAAGAAAAAACGACTGAAATTAATTATAAATAAGTTTATAATTAACAATAAAAAGCAAAAAAAATTATTCTAACCGAATTACCCCTGTTACAATCGCTATAGAAAGCAGTTTTGACTTCGGAATTTCAAATGAATTATAATCTTTATTATCGCTTACGATAGTAACAAAATCATCATTTTCTGATTTGCAGATGCGCTTTACTAAAATACCTTGTTCTGTATTTATGACATAAACTTTATTCCATTGAAAAAACGTATCCAGCGACAAATGCTTGCAGGCCACTATGTCACCGTTATTATACTTAGGATACATCGAGCTGCCAATTACAGTAATTAAATAATCTGAACCTTGAAATGTGGGGATTAAAAATTTTGCGGCATTTAACTCCATGCTTCTTTTATTGCCCGCATTATACTCAATCATAGCCTCTGCAGAAATAAGAGGCAGCGTTTGATTTTTGATCGAAGCATCTGTAAAAAAGTCATTTACAGATGTATTATA
The DNA here is from genome assembly GCF_057808895.1 of Flavobacterium sp. FG68. Taxonomy (NCBI): domain Bacteria; kingdom Pseudomonadati; phylum Bacteroidota; class Flavobacteriia; order Flavobacteriales; family Flavobacteriaceae; genus Flavobacterium; species Flavobacterium sp. FG68. The sequence goes on along the minus strand of NZ_JBMDIY010000064.1, from coordinate 5,973 downwards.
ATTTTCATCATTATAACCTTTGTTATAATTGGAATCATTTTCTAAAACATTTCCAATTCCGGTTTTAATCCATTCTTTATTTATTTGGGTATTTAAAGCACATAATCTGTCCACAAAATCAGCTGGAAGGTTAACTTTTCCGTTTATTACCTGCGAAAACGACGATTTATTAGAGTATCCTAACAGTTTTCCAATCCCCTCCTGATTCTTTGCGACACCTAAACTTATCAGTGTCTTTAACATAATTTTAACCCTTTGTAACTCAGTCATTTATATTCCAATTATAGGAAATTTTACATTTATCTTGTTTGATTATAAACTAGTTTATATCTTTGCCTCAATTTTTAAAAGTAATTTGACAATGGATAAAAGTAAGACAAAAATTTACAAATCCTATGATTCGAATATTTTGGAAGCCTTGTTTGTTAAATACGGTGTTTCAAAATATTATATACGTCAAAGCATAAGCGGATCTGTTCAAGGGATTACTCCAGACAGCATAAAAAAAGATTATGCCACTATGGAAAAAGCAAGCAAGGATATTGTGATGCTTCTCATTCAAAAAACAATGGGCTAGGAAAATCAATATTTAGTAAACAATATTGAAATTATCCCCGCTCACTTATCAGCCATAAACTCCCCAAGTTTTATAAGCCTGCTATAATAAAAATTCGTTTACATAGTAAAACGAAAAACCTTTCATCATTATAAGCCGTATTGAATACCATCAATAGCGCCTTTTTTTACAAAATACCACGAATACCACAAAAAAAACATATCCGCATATCCCAAAAGGATATCGACCAGGCATGCCTTTTACTTTCTTGTTCTGCAGGAATAACAGGTAAGGTGTGCCGCTTTGAAATAATTAAACAATTTAAAAAATGAAAAAAAATCTATTTTGTATGTGGCTGGCATTATTGGCCATATTATTTACGGTAAACATGGAAGCCCAGATGACCATTGGGGGCAAAAAAGAGCCGGAAGCCTTTTCCGTTTTGGAACTTCTGAACAAGGGCGGACTACGACTGCCTCAAATGACAACGGCACAGCGTAACGCATTTGCTGTACAAGGTAAAATTGCAGGTGAAGGCCTTACTATTTATAACATTGACACTAAATGTGTGGAATATTGGAACAAAACTCGCTGGGTAAGTTTATGTGAGGGAACATCACAAACTGTAATAAGCCCGCAGCCTTGTGTAAATGTAGCTGCAGATGGTACAGGGTGCGACCAGACATTTACTATTGATGATGTTGACTGTCCTAACGGACCTTTTAATATTGCTATTGTAGCAGGGTCTGAATACGCAGTATTAAACGATGTGGATAATGCAAACGGAAAATTTAAAATTGACTTTTTCCCAAACGAAACAGTAAACATCCATACCGTATTAGTACGTGTAACGAGTACCTGTACGAGTTTGTTTAAAGAATTTTTATTCTCTCAAAACGGTGTAGACTGTACTTCAATGTCGTATACTGTACCAAGTATATCACCATCAAGTGCAGCTTTGACTTTATGTACAGGCGGCGCTGTATATTTATCAGTTCCTGCTGCTACAGCAAATCTTGATAAATTAATCTGGACCCGCAATGGTGTTGAAATTCAGGGTACCCGAGGTGCTTATTATATTGTCGCTACGCAAAAAGGGGAATATAATATCTCTATGGGAGCTGTTGGATGTAACACAAACGCATCAAACAAACGCACCATTACAGAATCTGGAACTGTAACACCAGTTAACCTTAAAATAATAGCCTCTAACAATGGAGTAATCTGCGGAACGAACGATGTTAAACTTTCTGTATCAGGAAGCGGCGGAGCTTCTATAGTTTGGTTTCATAATGGGAAAGAAGAGCAGACAGGCCCAACAGCTACCGCAAGCGGAGACAGCGGCGTTGGGGAATGGTTTGCAGCTACTAAAGACGGAACTTGTTATTCTAAACCTTCAAACATTATTCAGGTAACTAAAAGTGAAGCTGCATCAGGACAAATTACGGTTGTATCAGGTGATGTATTGGTAAACGGAGTTCCATTAAAGACTTTTACTTCATTTTGTGCAGGTGGAAGTTTAGATTTAAGCATTGCCAATAAAACTAACGGTGTTACTTACACTTGGTATAATGGTAATGATATAATAGTTGTTAATCCTTATATTGTTCCTGCCTCTCAGGTAACCATATCACTTCGTATGGTGGCTACAGATAACAGCGGAGCTAAATGTCCTGCTGAAGAAAGCGTAATTGAAGCTAATGTAACTCAGGGAAGCACTCCTTCAGAACCTACAATTACCGGTAATACAACACTTTGCGGCGGTGAAACAAAATTAAAAATTGAGCCAAAAGAAACTGGAACTTATACGTATACCTGGTATAAAGATGGTGTTAAAATGACAGATACCACTCAGGAAATTACAGTTACAACTCCGGGATCTGTATATACTGCTACGGTTAAAAACGCTACAGGATGTGTGAGCCCAACGGCTTCAAAAACAATATCAAAAACATTATCAGACTTTCCTGAGCTTTCATGGAAAGTTAATCCGACGGAAGCTATTTATGGCACAAAAATTACAATGCAAACCAGCATTCAGTTTGGTCCTGCCATTAGTTATACATGGACAACAGATAACAGCAATGCTAAAATTACGGGTTCAGGAGATACGGTATCAATAGAACTTCCGGCAAGCGGAGATACAGGTACTCCGTTAAAGATAACAGTACAGGCAGAAAACGCTTGTGGTAAATCGCCAGTTTTAGAACATACTCTTACTATGAACAATGCATGTCCTACACCTAAGTTGACATCACAATCGGCTTTGGTTCAAAATGCAACAGCAGGATCAAAAGCTACAGTTGCCATATCAGTAACAGATGCGGTTAAACCTTCATATCAATGGTATTTGAATACATCAGCAAGTACAAGCGGAGGTTCTCCGGTTGGAACTTCATCGCCTTCATTGTCATACGATATTCCAAATGCCGGTACTTATTATTTTTACTGTAAAGTAACAAATGATTGTTCTGGTGCTGTGGCGGTAAATTCAGAAGTATTTACGGTTAATGCTATGGCAAACCCAATAAACATACCTACAGGTCAGGGTACCTTTACAGGAAGAACTTGTTTTGATATTGCAGAGAGTAATTTTAATGATAAGTGTGGGACACAAGATACCCGTACATCAACTAAGGCTGATTTTAATACTACTGCAGTAAATACTCAAACGTATACTTTTTCAGTTGTAGGACAGGCAGTAAGTAAAGTTCGATTTGTATATGTAGAAAAAGGCACTGATGGAAGTACAATTGTAAAGTCGTTTGCTGCAGATGCTGATAGATCAAAGGATACTAATATAACAGGAGATGTTACCGCTACAATGGTATACAAAAGTAATTTAAGCAGCAGCAGTGCTGGTGCTAATAATGGTAAAGCTTACGGACTGGATGGTGATCATCCCCTTTCTGTCGATATATATGTAATTTTCAATGATAAAGGAGATGGAAGCGGAAGCGATGTAAAACTACAATTAACAGCCCAAATAAAAGACTGTATGTGCTGCGGGGCAAAAATTAGCCCAACAGAATGGAGAGCTTTTATGTGTTACAACTTAGGGGTTACTAATACAAGTTTAAATCCTTTTGTGGCTAATCCGGCTCTAATTGGAAATTTATATGCATTTGGAAATAATACCCCTACTACTAGTGCTAGTGCTTATAATACAACTAATTGGGCACCTACAATTAATGGTACGAAGATTACTAAAGCAGCCGGAGATCCTTGCCCAGCGGGTTATCGTATACCAATTTTTACTGAATTACAAGGGTTATTCAATAATAATCCACAGACTACATATGTGGGTAATAGTGGAGCTGCAGCTGCATTAGGAACGCAAGGGCAGATGTTTGGTCCTAACTTGATGCTGCCAAATGCCGGAACAACCTATCAAAATTCAAGTGCGCGCAGTCTGTATGGAAATGCAATGTGGTATTATAGTTCTACATACTCATCTGGTTCAGTCGGAGCTTTATGGCATTACAGTCCAGTTGCCAGTGGTGCTACTGCAGCCCTGGAATATTCTATGAGTAACCGATATACAGTAGTATCAATGAATAGTACTTTTAATGTATATACCGGAAGCATACGCTGCATATCAGAAAATTAAACAGAATTGTTATATTATAAAATAGTAATGATTAAAAACAGGGAGATATTTTTTTCTCCCTGCTAAATAAAATTTCCGGACTCAAACAATAATAAATATTGAGCAGTTTGGAATAAGAAGGAATTTACGTTTTTCATTTCCTGTCCAGTGGCAGGAATGAAAAGCGTATCCTTATTTTATAACAGTTTTAGAATAAATAATTAACAGTTTTAAAAAGATAATTATGAAAAAAACACTAACAGGAATTGTAGTTTTTTTGGGATTACTATCTTTCCCGGCAAAGGCACAGACCATAAATATGAATTTTTCGCATTTTGGAGGTAAAACATATGTATATATGCTGGAAAGAGGCGATAAAAAAGATACCATTGCGACAGGCAGACTAGATACAGAAGGTAAAGCAGCACTCATTATCCCCGCAGCCAAAAAAGGCTATGCAGGCATTTCGCGTTTAGCACTTAAAGATGGCGGAGACATTGACTTTATTGTAAACAATGAAAGTTTTACTATTTCCTGTACCGAAGAACAGCCTAATTATGAAAACACAAAATACACAGGCTCTGCTGAAAATGATTTTTTAAAACAAAAAACACAGCAGCAAAAAGCAATCCTCGACAAAGCAGGTTTTGTGCAGTATGGTCTTAATGTTTACAAAACAGAAGATGTTTTATATCCTGCCCTTCAAAAAGAAAAAGAAAATCTAAACACACAACATGCCGCTTTAAAAAACAATACAGCACAAAGCAAACTGTACGCAGCCCGGTTATCAGAAATATACACCGTATTGATGGGCTCAGGAAGCAGCCTTGAAGCATCAGAAGAAGAAAAAGCAAAACAGGTCAATACTTTTGTAACAGAAAAACTCGATATGTCCAATTTATACACCAGCGGACAATGGAGTAATTTTATAGAAGGCTGGATGCAGCTGCACCAAAGTACCCTAAAAGATGATACCGCCTGGCTTGCAGATACCAAACAAATCCTGTCACGCATAAAAAGCAATGAGATTTATACCGCTTTTACAGAAAAAGCAGTCGCATTGTTTGCCAAAGCCGGCAAAGATGATCTGGTAACGGCAATAAGCGAATATGCCGCAAAATCAGGAAAATTAGAAAAACCGAGCAAGAAATTAGCAAGCGCTATTAATGCTCCGGTTGTTGGTGCAAAAGCGCCAGTATTAGAAACTCCGTCGGGCAAAAAAACAATCAATAAAAAGACCTTGTTATTCTTTTACGAATCGGGCTGTAACAACTGCGAGAACGAAATTCACCAGTTACTGGGCAATTACCAAATCGTAAAAGATAAAGGTTACGAAATAATAAGCGTAGCCGCAGACATGACCAAAAATACCGGAGACGGACACGATCATGCCTTTCCGTGGGCGGCACAGTTATGCGATTACAAAGGTTTCGCAGGCCCAAACTTCCAAACCTACGCCATAATAGGAATCCCAACTTTTTTCACCATAGATGAAAAAGGAACAATCACAGGAAAATATGCGAGGTTAATTGATACTGGGATTCTTAATTAATGGTGAATTGTTGATTATGTGTTATGAGTTTTTCTTGATAAAAAATGCAGTTATTTGAATTGCATTTTTTGTTTTTATGTTCATTTTTTGTCATTTCGACCGAAGGGAGAAATCTCCGCAAGAAGCTCCGTAAAGCATATCGCCAATCTTTGTAGAGTTACTTGCGGAGATTTCTCCCTTCGGTCGAAATGACAAACTGTATGGTTACAAAATCTTCACCTAATCTTGTCATCCCGAGGAACGAGGGATCTGCGCAAGTAACTCCACAAACTAAAT
>NZ_JBMDIY010000063.1:0-7424 GCF_057808895.1 Flavobacterium sp. FG68 | reverse complement strand
CCGTTAGGCACATAATATCGGTAGATATTTAGAATTCGGTATTCGTTGGCGTGCCATAGGTACGCAACATAACAATAACTGTTGCGTACCTACGGCACGCTAAAATTTGGTTCCATTTCCATTTCTACCAATATTCAGTGCCTGACGGCACACTCAATATTGGCATAAATTGCTATTTTTATCTTTTAATAAAATAAGCATGAAAAAGAAACTTGTTGTTTTAACCGGCGCCGGAATTAGTGCCGAAAGCGGTATTAAAACCTTTCGTGACAGCGATGGTTTATGGGAAGGTCACGACGTTATGGAAGTAGCAACTCCCGAAGGCTGGAACAAAAATCAGGAATTGGTTCTCGATTTTTACAATAAAAGACGCCAGCAGCTTAAGGAGGTACAACCCAATTTAGGGCATCAAATTTTAGCCGAATTAGAAAAAGATTTCGACGTTTATATCATTACTCAAAATGTTGACGATTTACACGAACGTGCCGGAAGTACCAAAGTTTTGCATTTGCATGGCGAATTATTAAAAGTGAGAAGTGTCAGAAATCGAAATTTAATTTTAGACTGGACAGCCGATTTGCTGACGGGTGATTTAGACGAAAACGGACATCAGTTACGTCCACATATTGTGTGGTTTGGAGAAGAAGTTCCGGCACTGGAAGAAGCTATTGATATAACCGAAACCGCAGATTATTTTGCCGTAATTGGAACTTCATTACAGGTTTATCCTGCGGCAGGTTTAATTTCTTATGCTCCCAGCACAACGCCTGTTTTTTATATTGATCCAAAACCTATTTCAATTCCCAATATTCGAAATAAAGTAGAAGTGATTGCCAAAACAGCAACCGAAGGCGTTGCAGATTTAAGAGAAAAATTAAAATCGATTTAAACACATAATTTATTGAACACAATTATTGAACACGAATTTCACGAATTAGCACGAATATTTTGTGTTATCTAATAAGTAAGTAAAAAAATTAGTGTCAATTCGTGAAATTCGTGTTTTATCTACTTTTTTCCCTTTTAAATTGCTTTCAATTGACTTTGTGATTACTTTAAATCCGCAAATTCTGTTTATATTTGCACCTTTCGAAAAACAACATAACAATGACTACTCTAAACGAATTGAATGCTATATCGCCAATTGACGGAAGATATAGAAATAAAACTCAAAATTTAGCACCTTTCTTTTCTGAAGAAGCTTTAATAAAATACCGTGTATTGGTTGAAATTGAATATTTCATCGCTTTATGCGAAATTCCTTTACCTCAGCTTTCTGGCGTAAATGCAGACTTATTTGACAGTTTAAGAAATATCTACAAAAATTTCTCTACTGAAGATGCGCTTTGGATTAAAGAAACAGAGAAAGTAACCAATCACGACGTAAAAGCGGTTGAATATTTTATTAAAGATGCTTTTGAAAAATTAGGTTTATCGCAATACAAAGAGTTCATTCACTTCGGATTAACATCTCAGGATATCAACAATACTGCTATTCCGCTTTCTACAAAAGAAGCTTTTGAGCAGGTTTATACACCTTCTTTAATTGCTGTAATTTCAAAATTAAAAGAATTAAGCGTTGAATGGAAAGATATCCCAATGCTGGCACGCACACACGGACAGCCGGCTTCTCCTACTCGTTTAGGAAAAGAAATTTTGGTTTTTGTAGAGCGTTTAGAAGAGCAGATGCGTTTGTTATTCAATATCCCGTTTGCAGCTAAATTTGGCGGTGCAACAGGAAACTTCAATGCACACCATGTGGCATATCCGCAAATTGACTGGAAAAAATTTGGAACTAATTTTGTTGAAAATGAATTAGGTTTACAACATTCTTTCCCAACAACTCAAATCGAACATTACGATCATTTTGCTGCATTTTTTGATGGTTTAAAAAGAATCAACAATATCATTATTGATTTAGATCGTGATATCTGGACGTATGTTTCAATGGATTATTTTAAACAAAAAATCAAAGCAGGCGAAATTGGTTCATCGGCAATGCCGCATAAAGTAAATCCTATTGATTTTGAAAACTCAGAAGGAAACTTAGGAATCGCTAATGCTATTTTTGAGCATTTATCTGCTAAACTTCCAATTTCAAGATTACAGCGTGATTTAACAGACAGTACAGTTTTACGTAATGTTGGTGTGCCAATTGGGCATACAATTATTGCTTTTGAAGCTACGCTGAAAGGTTTAAACAAATTATTACTAAACGAAAGCAAATTTGCTGAAGATTTAGAGAAAAACTGGGCAGTTGTTGCAGAGGCTATTCAAACTATTTTACGTCGCGAAGCGTATCCAAATCCGTATGAAGCCTTAAAAGGTTTAACAAGAACTAACGAAGCTATTGATAAAAACGCAATTCATAATTTTATTGCGACTTTAGAAGTTTCTGATGCTGTTAGAGCCGAATTAATGCAGATAACACCTAGTAATTACACAGGAATTTAAAGAAAACCTAAAATATTTTGTCAAAAAAAGCTATCTTTATCGAGATAGCTTTTTTTTTTAACCCGGAGTATCCAGATTACTTCACTTGAATTTACTTTTTACAAATTCCGTGAATCTTATAATAAAAAGCTGGATTACCTCCTGAAACTAAAATACCTTATGATTGCCTTAAATGCCACTGCAGAAACTACACACCATTTACAACCTTTAATTAGTGATCTGGGATTAATCCTGATGACTGCGGGAATTGCCGTACTATTATTTAAAAAAATGAAACAACCGCTGGTTTTAGGATACCTGATTGCAGGATTCCTGGCCGGAAACCACTTTGATTTTTTCCCATCAATTACAGAAATGAAAAGTGTAGAGGTTTGGGCAGAAATTGGTGTAATCATTCTTCTTTTTAGTTTAGGACTCGAATTTAGTTTTAAGAAATTAATGAAAGTTGGAGGAACGGCCTCCATTACAGCCAGTACACAAATTATAACCATGGTTTTACTGGGATATCTGGTAGGACGATGGATGGATTGGTCACAAATGGACAGCATTTTTTTAGGCGTAATTTTATCGATTTCATCCACAACAATCATTTTAAAAACCTTTGATGAACTTGGCGTTAAAGCGCAAAAATTTGCCGGAATCGTTATTGGCTCTTTAATTGTACAGGATATTGTAGCCATTTTAATGATGGTATTGCTTTCTACAATTGCAGTAAGCCAGCAATTTTCAGGAAGCCAGTTATTAATGTCCGTTTTAAAACTTATATTTTTCCTTACTGTTTGGTTTTTGGGCGGTATCTTTTTTATTCCCACGCTTCTTAAAAAAGCAAAACATTTACTGACAGATGAAATGCTGCTTATTATTTCTATCGCATTATGTCTTACTATGGTAATTTTTGCTTCAAATGTTGGATTTTCTCCAGCTTTAGGCGCTTTTATAATGGGATCGATAATTGCCGAAACAACACAGGCTGAACATATTGAACATTTAATAAAACCGGTTAAGGATTTATTTGGCGCAATATTTTTTGTATCTGTGGGAATGTTAATTGACCCTAAAATGTTGTATACACATGCTGTTCCGGTAGCTATATTAACTGTCGTGACTATTTTAGGACAATCTGTAAGTTCAACAATAGGCGCATTACTGGCAGGACAGCCTCTTAAACAATCGGTGCAGACGGGAATGAGTTTGTCTCAAATTGGTGAATTCTCATTTATTATTGCAACATTAGGAATGACATTAAATGTTACCAGTTCCTTTTTATATCCTGTTGTTGTAGCTGTTTCAGCAATAACCACTTTTACAACTCCGTTTATGGTAAAATATGCCGTGCCTTTTTCTCATTTCTTAGAACAAAAACTGCCTAAAAAATGGGTTAAAAATATCAACCGATACAGTATGAACGCACAGGCAATAAAATCAGTCAGTATTTGGCAGAAAGTATTAAATGCCTATGTAATTCAAATTATACTTCATACCGCTATCATTACGGCAATTATTTTGTTATCGTCAAAATTTGTAGCTCCTTTAGTGGCCGATACCAGATTTGGAAATACTTTAGCCGCACTTATTACGCTGGTAGTTATTGCACCATTTTTATGGGCACTCTCACTTCGTCGTATAGCTGCCGAAGAAGTCGAATTATTATGGGAAGAACGCAAATACCGAGGTGCGCTGTTAATGATGATTTTAATACGCATGAGCCTTGGTTTATTTTTTGTTGGTTTCTTATTGAATATTTTCTTCTCACCTTTGGTCGCATTCGTAGCATTGGTAATTGCTATTGGAGTTTATCAAATATTCCCTAAAAAATTAAATGAGCAGTATCACAGGATAGAAAATCACTTTTTGAAAAACCTAAACGATCGTGAAAACAAAAAAATAGACAGAAGATATGCCAATTTAATGCCGTGGGACGGTCACATGTCTATTTTTGAGATTGGGAAAGAATCGAACATTGTCGGAAAAACTTTAGAAGAACTAAGAATCAGAGAACTCATGGGAATTAATATTGCGTATATACGACGCGGTGAAGTTACAATCCCAATTCCGTCAAAAAATGAACGTTTGTTTCCCGGTGATGAAATTTCTGTAATTGGTACCGATGCTCAAATTACCGAGTTCACGAAATACCTGACTCAAAATGAAAATGAAGCCCCAAAAGCAGTTGAAGAAACTGAAATTGTTTTACGTCAGTTAGAAGTTTCTCAGGAAGAATTCACACAAAAAAGCATTGGTCAATTTAGAGGAAAAACCGGAGCAATGGTCGTAGGAATTGAACGAAACGGAAATCGTATTTTAAATCCTGAATCAAGTTTACTTTTACAGCCAAATGACATTATATGGGTTGTAGGAGACAGAAGAAAGATGAGTGAGCTTCTGAGAGGCTAAGTTTCTGAGATGCTAAGTTTCTAAGATTCTGAGATACTAAGTTTTTTTCTTTACGAATATATCTTAAAAAAGGCGCTAAATTTCTAAGCTACTAAGAGTTTAACCTCTCAAAAAACTTAGAAACTTAGCACCTTAGTATCTTTAAAAAAATCTTAGCAACTTAGAACCTTATTTATTCGGCTGCGGAGTTAAACGCAGATAAGGTTTAATAGGCGTATGTCCTTTTGGGAATTTTGCCGGAATATCACTGTCAGGAACAGCTGGCGTAATTACTACATCTTCACCATCTTTCCAGTTTGCCGGAGTAGCTACGCTGTAATTTGCCGTTAATTGCAAACTGTCAATAACACGAAGCAATTCGTCAAAATTTCTTCCCGTTGAAGCCGGATAAGTCAATGTTAATTTAATTTTTTTATCAGGCCCAATAACAAAAACAGAACGTACAGTAAATTTATCGCTCGCATTTGGGTGAAGCATATCATATAGATTCGCTATTTTTTTATCCTCATCGGCAATAATTGGAAAATTAACCTCCGTATTTTGAGTTTCGTTGATATCTTTAATCCACTCTTTGTGCGACTCTAAACCGTCTACACTCAAAGCAATTACCTTAGTATTTCTTTTGGTAAATTCCGGAACATAGTTCGCTACAGTTCCCAATTCAGTAGTACAAACCGGAGTAAAATCTGCGGGATGCGAAAATAAAACGCCCCAAGAATCTCCTAACCATTCATGAAAATTGATTGGTCCTTGTGTGGTTTCTGCATGAAAATCCGGAGCTATATCGCCTAATCTTAATGTTGACATAATTTATATTTTTTAGTTCCTCTAAAATTAACTAAAAAATACATTTAGAAAACACGTAAGAATTAAAAAAAAGTTAAAATTCTACATTCTCTATCTAGTTAGTATTTTAAACTCATTTGAAGATTAATTTTAACACATAGAAACATAGCTTTTTGTAATGTTTACGGAATTATAAGTCTCTTTCTTCACTGCAGAAATTACTCGTAAAGACGCAAAGACGCAAAGTTTTATAAAGAAAACTTAAAAAAGAAAAAACTTTGCGTCTTCGCGACTTTGCGAGATTAAAAAAAATTAAATCTTAGCGTCTTCGCTCCCGATAGCTATCGGGATTGCGAGATTAAAAAAATAAGCATTTAAATAAACCCCACCACAAAATACCAAATCGCAAGTGTTACAAACGAAACAGGAATCCCAAAACCAATCATCATACTGCTTAATTTTGGTTTTAAACCATAAGTCGAAGCCAGAATTGCACCTGTAATCATGGGCGCCATGGCGATTTCTATAATCGTAATTTTTATAGCTTCAGATCGCTGGTTAAAAACAAAAACATAAAGAATAAAAATAATAAGCGGCGTTACAATAAGACGGAAGAAAAGTCCCAGACGAAGAAATTTCCAGTGTTTACTTTTTCGATCAAAAGTCAATTGTAATCCAACCGAAAATAAAGCCAGAGGCGTAACCAAACTTCCTAGTTTTAATAAAAAAGGCTGAATATTCGAATCTAAATCATAATCAAAAACGTTCAGCAAACACGCCGCGACGAATGTAATAAAAGGCGGAAACAAAAGAATTTTCTTTGCAATACTTTTAAAATCCGGGCTTCCTTTAGAATAAAAAGCCGCCACAAAAACACCCAGAGTCGAAACCACCACAAAAGTTCCCGGCTGATCGACCAATACTGCCGTTTCTAAACCTTTTTTTCCAAACAAAGCCTCAACAATAGGATATCCCAAAAATGATGAATTACTTAATCCCGCAGTCAGGATCAAACAACCAATTAATTTATTTGACCAGCCCAGTCGTCGTCCTAAAAAATGAAAAAACACAAAAGCCAGGAAAAAACTAATCCACCCCGCTCCTATTGGAAACAATAATTCGTTGCTCCATTTTATTTTCGGAATATGATATAAAGTAATCGCCGGAAGACAGACATAAATAACAATTTTATTAATCGTTTTATAAATATGAGTTGGAAACCGCTTTACATGCTGCAAAAGCAATCCTAAAAATAAAAAGAAGAATATTATAATAAAGTTGTTCATATCAAGGGTTAGTGACAAAAATAGGAATTTATAAATTGATGTATAAAACAAATTACACCAAATTAAAATTAACACATAGAAACATAGATTTTTGAAAATAAAATTAATCTCGCAATCCCGATAGCTATCGGGAGCGAAATCGCAAAGGCTTTGTCATTTCGATGAAGGAGAAATCTGCGTAAGTAACTCCGCAACGAGAATCCAATCTTTGTAGAGCTTCTCTTTTAGATAAAGACGCAAAGGTTTTGTCATTTCGACCGAAGGGAGACTCGAGCGATAGCGAACAGGCGAAGCAAATCTGCGCAAGTAGCTCAACAAAGATTGGCGATTTAGTTTGCGGAGTTACTTACGCAGATCCCTCGTTCCTCGGGATGACAAGATTGGGTAAAGATTGCGTAACCGCACAGTTTGTCATCCTGAGCGAAGTCGAAGGACACGCAAGTAGCTCGACAAAGATTGGCGATTTAGTTTGCGGAGTTACTTACGCAGATCCCTCGTTCCTCG
>NZ_JBMDIY010000062.1:0-8111 GCF_057808895.1 Flavobacterium sp. FG68 | reverse complement strand
TAAAGTTAAGATTTAGTTCTTAACTAGAACTCCATGCTAAGTTAGCACATCCATACTGTATGTTCTGTTTTTCATAACGACGGCACTTACGTTAGTAAATCGTTATACTTCTTTTTATATCAATAATTCAATACTTCATTTTATCATCCTTTTTATTTCAGCTTTGACTTTTGTATTTATTATTGCCCAGCTAGTTGGAAAATTAAAAAAATCAAAATCACAGTTACTGGCATTCATTATTGTTGGAGTTTTATGTTTTATTAAATCCTTCCTTACTTGGGGTGGTGACTGGAAAACACAAACAATTTTATATAAGAATTTGACCAATGATAATAAAAATATAGAGTTTCAAATGCGGGGGGATCGCTTTTCATTTGGATATAAAAAACGCATTGTAAACAGGTTAAAATTATTTCCCGGATTTGACTGGACTACTGATATTGATACCATGACAATCGATCACAAACACTGGAAAAAAATGAATCTTTATGTTAATGAAATGAAGTTTGCTTCAAAATAATAATAAACTGAATTTGTCATTAATTAAAACAATTAGGGCTCGTACCCGATCTAAAATCTAGAAAGCATGAAAAAAATACTTGTTACAACCGACTTATCTCATAGCTCCAAAGTAGCCGTACGTTTTGCTATTCAGCTGGCATCTCAGATAGGTTATGAACTTACATTTCTATATGTAAATACGTCATTTATTATTGATCCCTTTTCAGCTGTTACTTTTGTAGGTCTTCCGGAGCCAGATAACAAAAAACAGGAACAAGCTCTTATAAAATTTGTACATACGCTCTACAGACAAACCAACAAACAGCCAGATAAAACAACCTATATTGCGGAAAATAAACTTGATGTAAGCGAAGCCATTTTAAATTGCGCCAAAAGAATTAAAGCCGATTATATCTGTATGAGTACAAGAGGCGGCGGTCTTGTAAATAAGCTATTGGGAAGTCATACGACCAGAATCTTACATGACTCTCCGATCCCACTTCTGGTTGTTCCAAGACATTACAGAATAAAAAAATTAAGTACTATTTTATACCCGTCAGATTTAGAAAATATAGAAACTGAACTGCCGTTGATTAAAAAATTTGGATCCTCGTTTGATGCTTCGATCGCTGTATACCATTATGATTATTTCACAGAGGAAGAAGAAATCAACAAAAAACTCCATAAAATAGAGCGTAAATTTAAGTCTGACAAAGTATCTTTTCATTTCAAAAAGTTAAACCCTGAAGTATCTCTATTACGACACTTGCAAATTGATATTATGACAATCAAACCATCTATCATAACCATGTTTGCCAAAGAAAACCGAAACTGGTTGGAGCAATTATTTCAACCACTTAAAACTTCTGAAAAAGGTTTTAATACCAGAACTCCAATGCTTGTATTTAAAAAATAATAATTGGCAGGAAAAGCAGATGTACGATTTAACCTGCCAATACTTTATATCATAAACAATCCTGTTTTTTAGTAATAGCAGTAGTATCTTGAATGGTTCAAAATCTTTGAATATTACTTTTAAAAATCCTCTTTATTTTCAATCACGTTTGAAATCATAATCTTATACTATAATAAAATTTGGGTAATCAAAAAACAATTACAATGAAAAGAAGTATATGGTTCATTATAGTATTATCTGTTTTTTTAGTTCAATGTTCTAGCTCAAGTATAATTAGTTCATGGCAGGCCTCTGAGAAGCTGAATGTAAAAACTGGCCGTATCGTCGTAGTTGGATTGATAAAAGAATCAGACAAATCGCTTCAGTGGCAAATGGAAAATCACCTTGCTGACGACCTTTACAATCTTGGTTATGATGCCATTCCATCTATTGAACTTTATGGCTTTGAAGCATTTAAAGGAAAAGATGAAAAAGAGATTATAAAACAATTAGAGCAAGATGATATAGCTGCCGTTTTAACGATTGTATTGCTTAATAAACAAAAAGAAAAGTACTATGCTCTAAAAAGTATGTATGATTTGACAGACCCATATAATGATAATGACTTCTCTATTTACTATAACGCTATTTACACTAAAATCTACCAGGAAGGATATTATGTCAATGATACCTATTATTTTTGGGAAAGTAATCTATTTACAATGCCAGATCAAAAATTAGAGTAT
The DNA here is from genome assembly GCF_057808895.1 of Flavobacterium sp. FG68. Taxonomy (NCBI): domain Bacteria; kingdom Pseudomonadati; phylum Bacteroidota; class Flavobacteriia; order Flavobacteriales; family Flavobacteriaceae; genus Flavobacterium; species Flavobacterium sp. FG68. Next base: position 5,969 of record NZ_JBMDIY010000062.1, on the reverse strand, counting down.
TCCGTACAGACACAATCCTTTAATCCCTTAAACGCCACTAGTCTTGCACATGTATATGGAAAACTAATTATACAGGATATGCTTAGCAATAATATAATTCATAATAGTCATAAACAGAAAGAATAGAGTCATTCAGCTTAAAAAAGATTTCAAAAAGACTAAAATTTTAAATTACAAATGTAAAATGAAAAACTAAAAACCTTAAATCCATTGAATGGGCTTACGTTGAAATTTTGGTTTTAATCCATAATTTTTAATGCTATGCTCAATTATAAAAAGCCTTGCCTGTTCAATATCATCTGTAATCATGAATAATTTCGAATCAGCATCATTAATGGTTCCCTCACTTTTCATTAGATTAATATGCTCAATAAGCGCTTTATGGTATTGTGTATTGAAAATTATTATTGGAAAGTTTTTAATCTTGCCTGTCTGTATAAGTGTAAGTGCTTCAAAATATTCATCTAATGTCCCAAAACCTCCGGGCATAACTACAAAGGCAAAAGAATATTTTACCAAAAGTATTTTACGAATAAAAAAATGTTTTGCCTCTACCCATTTATCGAGATAAGAATTAGGCATTTGATCAATCGGCAGTTTAATATTACACCCAACAGTCTTCCCACCCACTTCTTTTGCTCCGCGATTAGCGGCTTCCATAAGACCTGGTCCTCCGCCTGTCATTATTGTAAAACCAAGTTTGGCAAATTCACCTGCAGCCCTTTTGGTAAATTCATAATAAACGTGATCTTCCTTAAAACGAGAAGATCCAAAAAAAGTGATACAAGGACCAATGTAATAGAGTTTACGAAAGGATTTTATCAGTTCCCATAAAATTATAATTATAAATTTCAGTTCAGCAAATCTCGACTGTGGCCCTTCTAAAAACTTAATTTCTGACTTATCACTTTGAATTTCTTGCTTTGCCATAATTTCAATCGATTAATTATTTAACACAAATAAGGCTGTTCAAGGTTAACTTTTAAATGATTGATAACTTTGATTACTCCCGGCGTTTTATACGCAATCCTTTCAGCCTCTTCTTTTTGAAAAATTGACCCAACGATTCCAGATAACTGTACAGTTGCACCAGCAACCTCAACATCAATCTCATCTGTATCAAACGCCCAATGTCTTTGTAATGCCTTTTCCAGTAATTCTTTCTCTACCTGATCGTATACTTCTCTTTTAATTTTAATGTTATTGGTGACTTCCCTTACTCCCTTCTGGTTTCTAATTAATTCCAGAGCGAGCTCTCTTTGAAAATTCCATGGTAAAATACCTTCTGCAGTTACACAGCCTTTTTCTACAATGATACCAACCGTATTTTGCGGAACGACCTGATTCTCTTTCAATTTTGTGACAATTTGAGTTGCAATTTCCTGATCAGTGGTATAGGAAGTTTTTTCAAGTATAACCTGAATTTCATCTACAATTGCTGCCACACCTTTAATTTTTTTTGCAGCATGCAGGGCTTCTATTTTTTTAACAAGCATGTCAACATTTCCTGTTAAGGTAACTACACCTTCTTTTACGATAACTCCAATCTCTGCTGCATGCAGCAGAGGCTCGAATTTGAGCGCTTCCTGAATGTTTCTTTGCAAAATATCATTACTTTTCATATTTTTTTATTTAAGGTTTGCATAAATCAATCAAATTCGACTAAAAGCTCATTATCTACATACCATACACCAGGTGTATTCCATGCAATTCTTTCTGCTTCCTCTTTCTGAAATAGTGAACTCACAATACCACTGAGAGTAATAGTCTTATTATCGACTCTAACTCGTATATTATCAATATCAAGCAACCAGCTGCGACGAAGCGCTTTTTCAACGAACTCCTTTTCTATTTCATTTTTTATTTCGGCCTCAATTTTTATTTTATCAATTACTCCCCTAACACCTTCTAAATAACGAATAGCATTCTCTGCTGCTTTTCTTTGAAAATTCCAGTGCAAAATCCCTTCAAGTGTTACCAACCCATTCTCTACTGTTACTTTGAGCAGATGGTAAGGAACTGCCCAGTTTTCACGCAATACCTTAACAACTGATTCAGCTATATCGGTATCACTTTTAATTGCTGAAAAATACAGATCAACTTTTACATCGTCTACAACTGCCTTTACACCGGCAATATTTTTAACAGCTTGCTCAGCCTCTTTTTTCTGAGTATAATTATCCACTGTTCCTCCCAAGGTAACTATACCATCTTTCACATTAACATCAATTTCATTAGAGCTTAAAAGTGGTTCCCATTTGATGGCATCAATTACTTCTTTGCGCAAAACATCATTATTCTTTTTCATGGTGAAAATTTTTAAAATTTTACTTTTAACTAATAATTTAGTCCTTTTAGGTTATCGATTATTAAACAAAATTGAAATAAAAAAACAACCGAAAAAATGATCTTTATCAAGCTGGTAAGTGATATAAAACATTTTTCTGTGATGTACCAATTGTTATTTTTGGACTTGAATATCAATATTATTCTTTGTTATTGTACTATGAATTAAAACCGAATATCGTTCTGATTTGCTAGTAATTTAAAAGGGTAAACAAAATGTTAATGATTAAAAATTAATCAAATCTTAAGCAAGTAAAAAAAATAAGATACCCAACAATTCGTTATTTCGTATATACCTAAAACAAACCCGTAAAATGAAGCTAATTACATTATTCCTTTTAATGACAGTGCTTCCCATTAACTGGGAACCTGACTTTAATAATGCAAAAAAAGTGGCTAAGGAAAAACACGAATTAATTCTATTGAACTTCTCCGGTTCAGACTGGTGTGGGCCCTGTATTGTAACGCGAAAAGACTATTTTGAAAATCCGGAATTTGCAGCAATGGCAAATGAAAATCTGGTACTCGTTAATGCTGATTTTCCACGAAAAAAGAAAAACATCGGAACACCCGAACAGGTTAAGCGAAATGAAGGATTGGCTGAAATATACAACAAAGAAGGAAGTTTCCCTCTTACTCTTCTTCTGGATGCTGATGGCAAAGTAATTAAAATCTGGCATGGAAAACCAGAAACTTCTCCTGAAGAATGGACTGCCGAAATAAAAGCAATCTGTGACAGCCGAAAATAATATATTGAAAAATCAAAAATATTCCGAGTCCCTAAAACTCATGGGAAACAACTTTACCATTACAGTTGTCGCCGCAAACGAGAAAACAGGAAATGAGAATATCAGCCTCGCTATTGAAGAAATCAAGAGAATCGAAAAACTTTTGACTACTTATAAAAATGACAGTCAAACGAATCTCATTAATGAAAATGCAGGAATTAAACCTGTGAAAGTAGATCTGGAAGTTTTTAATCTTATCGAAAGATCCATCGGCATTTCAAGAATTACACAAGGCGCATTTGATATTTCTTATGGAAGTATCGATAAAAGTCTTTGGAATTTTGATAAAACAATGACGACGCTTCCTGATGCGCTCACAGCAAAAAAAATGGTGCATCTTATTAATTACAGAAACATAATTCTGGACAAGGAAAATACAACCGTATTTTTAAAAGAAAAAGGAATGCGAATTGGCTTTGGAGGTATAGGAAAAGGATATGCCGCCGAAATGGCAAAACAAATACTGCTTAAAAATAATGTACAGAGCGGTATTATTAATGCCAGCGGAGATCTTTCTGCCTGGGGATTGCAGCCTGATGGCAAAAAATGGACTATCGGTGTGGCTAATCCTGATGCTCCAAATACTGCTTTTTCTTATATGGAAATATCCAACAAGGCAGTTGCTACCTCGGGAAATTACGAAAAATTCGTAACTATAAACGGAAAAAAATATTCGCACACCATTGACCCTAAAACAGGTCTGCCAATAACAGGAATCAAAAGCGTGACTATCATCGCATCAAATGCTGAATTTGCCGATGCCATGGCGACACCCATTTCTGTAATGGGAATTAAGGCCGGTTTATATTTAATAGATCAAATACCCGATTTATACTGTATTATAATTGATGACAACAACAAAATTTACACTTCAAAAAACATTCGCCTAAAATGAAAAAGCCAAAGCAACAAAATCTCGTACTGTTATGCAGTATTACTTTTATAGGCATCCTGCTCACCTCCTGCACTTCGGTTAAGGAATATCAAAAAGGAAAAATCAATGATTCTGAAATGGTACTTTCTAACAGGAAAATCGAAAAGACAGAACTCAGCTTTCAATCCTACCGTGAAGGAGCTTCCGGAGCAAATTCAGGAAAAAGCGGCGGTGGCTGCGGTTGTAACTAATTTTCATAAAATTAAAAATGAAAAGAATATTCATAACAGGATTTGCTTTATTGGCATTATTTCAATCAAGAGCGCAAAACGTGCCTACTGATTCTACCAGTTATAAAAGCAAAAAATTAAAATTAGAAGAAGTAAATTTGGTTTCGAGTTATTATAGCCAAGATGGGGATAATTCAGCGGTTACAGGGGGGATTGGTTCTGAACATCTTACCGACATTGCCAATACCATTGATGTTAAGTTAGTCAAGTACGGAGAAACGGGCATCAAGCATACCTTTGATATTGAAGCGGGTATTGACCATTATACCTCTGCATCATCAGATATGATCGATTTGAGCGCCAATTCATCTGCTTCATCTTCAGATAATCGTTTTTATCCCTCTTTGACTTATTTCAGAGAAAATGAAGAAAAAGGACGAACAATTGGAATTGGTGTATCATCATCAACCGAATTTGATTATCAGTCCTTTGGAGGAAACATCAGTTTCTCACAAAAAACAAAAGACAAAAACGGAGAATTTACGGCTAAGTTTCAAACCTTTATCGATCAGTTAAAACTAATTGAACCGGTTGAACTGCGGCCACCAGGCCAGGAAGGTTATGACAGTGCTAACCGAAATACTTTTGCTGGAACACTAAGTTATGCTCAGGTTGTAAACAAAAATCTGCAAATAATGATATTGGGTGATGTGATTAGTCAAAATGGTTATTTGAGTCTTCCGTTCCACAGAGTTTATTTTGCAGATGGTTCTGTTCATCAGGAAAAAATGCCGGATTCGAGACTAAAAATTCCACTGGGAATCAGGGCCAGTTATTTCTTTGGAGACAATGTAATTATCCGCGCTTATTACAGATATTATACTGACGACTGGAGTTTAAAAGCGCATACAGCTGATCTTGAAATTCCTGTGAAGGTAACACAGGCATTTTCCATAAGTCCCTTTTATAGATATTATACCCAAACAGGAACTAAGTATTTCAAGCCATACGGAGAACATACCGAAGCTGATGAATATTACACCAGCAACTATGATTTATCGAAGTTTGACAGCAGTTTCTTTGGAATGGGAATGAAATTCACTCCTCTTAACGGAATTTTTGGCCTTAAACACTGGAATACTCTAGAGATACGTTATGGTCATTATACCAGAACTACAAATATGACTTCTGATATTATTAGTATTAACATAAAATACAAATAGTTAAAAACTTAATTCAAAATTACATTCATTAAAAAACCACCAAAGTCATTTGACGATGGTGGTTTATAATTTTAGCTAATCATTACTTATTTGTTTAGAAATCTTTTTATTCAAAAAATGAACAACCTTTCAAATGGAACTGTTGGTAATTTATACATCAATCCCCAACAGGACATCCCGACCAAAATACTGAAGACATGTAAAGACAGCCTCTACGTCCAGTACACCAATCTCTTAAAAACTTCCATAAAATGTATAGAAATTTGTCCCGTCGAGGTCACAATAGCCAAAAGACGCCAATTTCTGCCTTTTTTTCGTTTACACTATTAATAAATGAGTTTGACTTATTTTTCCTTTTATTTTTTTGTTCGTGCTAAAATATAGAAGCAAACTGCAAAAAAATATGAATTTGCTTAAACCCTTAATAATTAGCAAAATTGAAGTACTAAACAGAAATGGATGTGCTAACTTAGCATGGAGTTCTAGTTAAGAACTAAATCTTAACTTT
>NZ_JBMDIY010000061.1:0-8752 GCF_057808895.1 Flavobacterium sp. FG68 | reverse complement strand
CAGTAATCGATGCAGTTACAGAAACAACGACATCAGTAAACGGAAATACGGGCGGCACAACAGCAGCTTTAACAGCAAATGATACCTTAAACGGAAACCTGGCTGTGATCGGAACTTCAGCAGGACAGGTAACATTAACAGCGATCAGTGTTCCGGCAGGATTAACACTAAATACGAACGGAACAGTAACAGTTGCTGCGAATACTGCATCAGGAACTTATGATGTTGAGTACAGCATCTGTGAGGTTACTAACCCGACAAACTGTGATACCGTGATTTCAAAAGTTGTGGTGACTGGAGGAGTATTAGTTGCTAATACCGATGTTATCGGATCAATTACATCAACAAATGCATCTCAAACATTACCATTAAATGTATTTGATAACGATACTAAAAACGGAACAGCATTAGTTCCATCAGATGTAAATCTGACTACGACTACTGTAGACCCGACAGGATATTTAGTTCTAAACCCAGACGGAAGTTTAACATTAGGTGCAAATGCTCCGGCAGGCACTTATCAGTTGACTTACACAATCTGTGAGAAACTAAACCCATCAAACTGTAGTTCAAACACAGTAAGTGTAACAGTAGGTGTACCAGTAATCGATGCAGTTACAGAAACAACGACATCAGTAAACGGAAATACGGGCGGCACAACAGCAGCTTTAACAGCAAATGATACCTTAAACGGAAACCTGGCTGTGATCGGAACTTCAGCAGGACAGGTAACATTAACAGCGATCAGTGTTCCGGCAGGATTAACACTAAATACGAACGGAACAGTAACAGTTGCTGCGAATACTGCATCAGGAACTTATGATGTTGAGTACAGCATCTGTGAGGTTACTAACCCGACAAACTGTGATACCGTGATTTCAAAAGTTGTGGTGACTGGAGGAGTATTAGTTGCTAATACTGATGTTATCGGATCAGTTACATCAACAAACGGATCTCAGACATTACCATTAAATGTTTTTGATAACGATACTAAAAACGGAACAGCATTAGTTCCATCAGATGTAAATCTGACTACGACTACTGTAGACCCGACAGGATATTTAGTTCTAAACCCAGACGGAAGTTTAACATTAGGTGCAAATGCTCCGGCAGGTACTTATCAGTTAACTTATACTATCTGTGAGAAACTAAACCCAACAAACTGCAGTTCAAACACAGTAAGTGTAACAGTAGAGGCACCTACACCAACACCGGTAATTGACGCGGTAACAGAAACTACGGCAGCCATTAATGGAAACCTTGGAGGTACAACAGTATCATTAATAACTAACGATACATTAAACGGAAACCCGGCGGTAATTGGCAGTTCAGCAGGTCAGGTAACATTGACTGCAGTAGGAACGCTTCCGACAGGATTGACATTAAACGCAGACGGAACCGTAACAGTTGCGCCAAATACACCGGCAGGAACTTACGATGTTACATACAGCATTTGTGAAATTACAAATCCAACAAATTGTGATACCGTAATCTCAAAAGTTGTGGTGACAGCAGGAGTATTAACAGCAAACCCTGATGTTATCGGATCAGTTACATCAACAAACGCACCTCAGACATTACCATTAAATGTTTTTGATAACGATACTAAAAACGGAACAGCATTAGTTCCATCAGATGTAAATCTGACTACGACTACTGTAGACCCGACAGGATATTTAGTTCTAAACCCAGACGGAAGTTTAACATTAGGTGCAAATGCTCCGGCAGGTACTTATCAGTTGACTTATACAATCTGTGAGAAACTAAACCCATCAAACTGCAGTTCAAACACCGTAAGTGTAACAGTAGGAGCACCGGCACCAACACCAGTAATTGATGCAGTAACTGAAACTACAGCAGCAATCAACGGAAACCTTGGAGGCACAACAGTATCGTTAATAACTAATGATACGTTAAACGGGAACCCGGCTGTGATTGGAACTTTAGCAGGACAGGTAACATTGACTGCAGTAGGAACGCTTCCGACAGGATTGACATTAAATGCAGACGGAACGGTAACTGTTGCGCCAAATACACCGGCAGGAACTTACGATGTTACATACAGCATCTGTGAGATCAGTAACCCAGCAAATTGTGATACAGTAATCTCAAAAGTTGTGGTAACAGGCGGAGTATTAACTGCAAATCCTGATACAATTGGATCAGTTACATCAACAAATGCATCTCAGACATTACCATTAAATGTTTTTGATAACGATACTAAAAACGGAACAGCATTAGTTCCATCAGATGTAAATCTGACTACGACTACTGTAGACCCGACAGGATATTTAGTTCTAAACCCAGACGGAAGTTTAACATTAGGTGCAAATGCTCCGGCAGGTACTTATCAATTAACTTACACGATCTGTGAGAAACTAAACCCATCAAACTGCAGTTCAAACACCGTAAGTGTAACAGTAGGGGCACCGACACCAACGCCGGTAATTGACGCGGTAACAGAAACTACAGCAGCAATCAACGGAAACCTTGGAGGCACAACAGTATCATTAATAACTAACGATACGTTAAACGGAAATCCGGCTGTGATTGGAACTTTAGCAGGACAGGTAACATTGACTGCAGTAGGAACGCTTCCGACAGGATTGACATTAAATGCAGACGGAACGGTAACAGTTGCACCAAATACACCTGCAGGAACTTACGATGTTATATACAGCATCTGTGAGATCAGCAACCCAACAAATTGTGATACAGTAATCTCAAAAGTTGTGGTAATTAGTGGAGCACTATTACAAGCGATTGATGATGTAGTAGGATCTGTAGTTGGAGTAAATCATCCTCAAACCATTATTAATGTTTTTGATAATGATAAAAACAACGGCTTACCAGTTGCAGCAAATGACCTTAATCTTTCAGTTGTAACTCCAGATCCAACAGGATTCTTAACATTAAATCCTGACGGAACAGTTACATTGGGAGCAAATGCACCAAGAGGAACATATGAGTTGACATATCAAATTTGTGAAAAACTGAACCCAACAAATTGTAGTTCGGCTTCGATTAAAGTAACAGTTGATGAACCAACAATGACAGTAACAGCAAGCAGTTATTGTTCAAATAACGTTCCTTATGTGAAATACAATGTCGTGGCAGATAATTTTACACCAACTAATTTATTAACGATTCAATGGATCGATAGTGCAAACAATGTAGTAGCAACTCAAACTAACTTACCATTAAACGGAGATATATTATGGCCGGGTGCAACTATTGACGGCAGCGGAAACGGAACAGACTGGCCGGGATGGGTAAATACAAACGGTCAATGGACAGAAGCTGCTGATGGATTTGAGAAAACAAGACCAGGGGTTACAATGGTATTCTCATTAAACCCAACAGTTAGTGTGCCGGTAAATTATCCAGCAGCTACGGGAGATTGTAATGCAAGACCAACTTTTGCTATCCAAGCAAATAATGATACAGCAGGACCAATCGATGTTAGCAAAGGAGAAACTTCTGGTATAAATGTATTTAATAATGATACGCATAACGGAGCACCAGTTATTCCAGCAAACGTAATTTTAAGTACAGTTACTCCAGATGCTAATTTAACTTTAAATGCAGATGGCACAGTTGGTATTAAACCTGGAACACCAACAGGAACTTATCACTTGACGTATCAAATATGTGATGCTTTAAGTTCATCTAATTGCAGTCAGGCGGTTGTAACTATTGAAGTCTTGAATACAGTTATTCCAGTTACACCAACTAAACCAATTGTTGCAAACAATGACGGAGTAATATCGGTTGATGGAATTAATGGTTCTCTTGAATTCATAAATGTTTTAGATAATGATTTATTAGACGGATTAGCAGTTAATCCTGCAGACGTTACTATTTCAAATACATCTGGAAACAACAACTTTGAATTTAATGCAGACGGAACCGTAAATGTAAAACCAAATACACCAGGCGGACCTTATGATATTACATATGAAATTTGTGAGAAAGCAGCAACGACAAGAAATTGTGTTTCAGCAACATTGACAGTTTTTGTTGAAGTTCCGGGAATTGCAATTGTTAAAACAGCAGTCTTCAATGATGATAATGATAACAAAATTGCAAATGCAGGTGAAACAATTACATACAAATTCGAAGTAACAAACACAGGAAATGTACCGTTAACAGGAATTACAATTTCAGATCCGCTGCCGGGAGTAATCGTTTCAGGACAAGCTATCAGTTTAGCAGTTGGCGAATCAAATGATACAAACTTTACAGCAGTTTATAAAATAACACAAACAGATATCAATAACGGAAAAGTTACAAATCAGGCAAGTGTTAAAGGAAGCAGTGCAAAAGGAGTAGTAGTTGAGGATCTTTCAGATAATGATGGAATAAACGGAGACAAACCTACTGTGATAACATTAAATGGTTGTGAAATTGACGTTAAGAAAGGTTTCTCTCCAAATGGAGATGGTAAAAATGAGCGATTCTACATTCAGGGAATAGAATGCTACCCAGATAATACAGTAGAAATCTACAACCGTTGGGGAGTATTGGTTTTCGAAAAATCTGGATATAACAATGAAGACAGAGTATTTAAAGGATATTCAGAAGGGCGTACAACTATGAAACAATCAGAAGGATTGCCGGTAGGAACCTATTTCTATATTCTAAAATATAAAGACAGCGGTTCAAACCCTCACGAAAAATCAGGTTATTTATATATCAATAAATAAAAATTACAAACGGCTTAGTACAAGCTAAGCCGTTTTTAAAACTCTTATAAATGAAAAAATTAGGCTTAATTTTCATGTTTTTTACAATTGTGTGTTCTGCTCAGCAAGATTCTCAATTCACACAATATATGTATAATACAATCGAAATCAATCCGGCATATGCAGGTTCGCGCGGCGTATTAAGTGCTTTCGGTTTATATCGTACACAATGGGTTGGACTTGACGGAGCGCCGGTAACAAGTACTTTTTCAGTAAATACACCTCTGGACAATAGTAAATTAGGATTAGGGGTTTCGCTGGTAAATGATAAAATCGGACCAACGACAGAAAACACCCTGTCTGCAGATTTGTCTTATAGTATTCCAACTTCAGAATCCTTTCAACTTTCATTTGGTATCAAAGCAACAGCCAATCTTTTTAATCTTGATGCAAGTAAATTAAGCTACGAAGATCAAAATGATGAAATGTTTCAGGATTTAAGAAACAAGTTTACGCCAAATATTGGAGCCGGAATTTACTGGCATTCAGATCGTGCTTATTTAGGATTATCAGTTCCAAATTTTATCGAAACAAATAGATACGATGATAACGATGTTGCCATCTTCAAAGAAAAAATAAACTACTATTTCATGGCAGGTTATGTTTTCAATTTAGATCGTTTAGAATACATAAAATTCAAACCGGCATTGTTAACAAAAATGGTAGAAGGAGCACCTTTGCAGGTAGACGTTTCAGGAAACTTTATGTTTAATGATAAATTTGTTGTAGGTCTTGCTTACCGTTGGAGCGCTTCTGTAAGTGCAATGGCAGGTTTTCAGGTTACAAGAGGAATGTATGTAGGATACGGTTATGATCATGAAACCACACGTTTACAAAAATACAATTCAGGATCACATGAAATTTTCCTTCGTTTTGATTTCTTCAATAACTACAGCAAACTAACTTCACCAAGATTCTTTTAATATTTAAATATGAAGATGAAAAATTTAATTTATTCCTTTTTGTTCTTTTGCCTTTTCATCAATGCAAATGCACAAACTGCCAGTATAAAAAATGCAGATCAAAAATATGATAATTACGCTTACGCGGATGCTATAAAAGCGTACGAAAGTTTATTAAAAAAAGGAGTTAAAGAAGAAAGAATATTTCAAAGACTTGGTAATTCCTACTATTTCATAGGAGAATTAGAAGAAGCCCTAAACTACTATCAGGAATTATTTAATTTAAATGAAAATCAGGAAGCAGAGTATATGTACAAATATGCCCAATGCTTAAAATCAATAGGAAGTTATCGTAAAGCAGATGAAGTTTTAGAAAAATTCAGCCAAAAAGCACCTTCAGATAAAAGAGCCATTTTGTTTTTAAAGAACAAAAGTTATCTGGAAGATATCAAAGCAAATTCAGGCCGATTTGATATTGCTGATGCCGGAGTTAATTCAAAAGATTCAGATTACGGAAGTACAATTTTAGACAATAAATTAGTATTTACATCTGCAAGAGATACTGGTGCGATCATCAAAAAGAATTTTAAATGGACAAATAAAGCCATTTCGACATTATATACAGTTGAATTAAATGCTGACGGAAGTATCGAAAAACCTGTATTATTTCACAAAAAGAACTTAAAAGTAAACTTCAACCAGTCGACTCCGGTTTTTACAAAAGACGGACGAACCATGTATTTTACCAGAAACAATTCTGTAAACGGTAAAAGAAGACAAAACGAAAAGAACATTACGCTTTTAAAACTTTATAAAGCAGTTTTAATCGATAACGAATGGAAAGAAGTTCAGGAACTTCCTTTTAATAGTGACGAATACAGCGTGGCGCATCCAGCCTTAAGCCCTGATGAAAAAACATTATACTTTGCATCAGATATGCCGGGAACACTTGGCCTTTCGGATATATTCAAAGTAAGTATAGCAGCCGATGGAACTTTTGGAACACCAGAAAATTTAGGCCCGGAAATTAATACAGAAGGAAGAGAAACATTTCCTTTTATTTCAGATGAAAACGAACTTTATTTTGCCAGCGACGGAAGACCAGGTCTAGGCGGACTTGATATTTATGTTTCAAGAATAACTAAAGAAGGTTTATTTGATGAAGTATTAAATGTTGGAGAACCAGTAAACAGTAAGCAAGACGATTTTGCTTTTATAATTAATAGCAAAAACAGAAACGGATTTTTCTCTTCAAACAGAGTAAACGGCCACGGACTTGATGATATTTACCGTTTTACAGAAAACCGAAGATTAATCTGCGAGCAGCAATTATCAGGAATCGTTACAGATCAGGAAACAAACGAACCACTTTCAAATGTTAATTTGATTTTATTTGATGAATCAGGTAAAACTGCTGTTGAAACAAAATCTGATGCAAACGGAAATTATGCTTTCGCCGATGTAAGATGCGGAAAAAAATATTTCATCAAAACATCAAAAGAAGATTATTTGTTTAAAGAAGTTTCTATTGCACTAAAAAAAGCAACAGGTTCAACTACGCTGCCAATAGCTTTAGAACAGAAACCAAAACCAATTGTAAAAGCAATGCCGGTTGTAATAAAAGGCAACTCTATCAAATCAGTTAAAGTTAACATTACAATAGGAACCGATTTGGTAAAACTTTTAAACATACCAATGAACTTTTTCGATTTAGGGAAAGCAACAATTAAAAAAGAATCAGAGCCTAAACTGCAAAAAATTGTTGATATACTAAAACAATATCCAAACATAAAAATAGATATTCGTTCGCATACAGACAGCCGTTCATCATCAGAAAGCAATCAAATTTTATCAGATAAAAGAGCACAATCTTCTAAAAACTGGCTGGAACAAAAAGGAATTGATGGAAGCCGTTTAACAGCAAAAGGATACGGAGAAACGCAGCTGGTAAATAAATGTGCCGATGGTGTAAAATGTACCGAGAAAGAACATCAGCAAAACAGACGAAGCGAATTTATAATTACAAGTATGTAATTTTATAATATAAAAAAAGCCCTTTTCAAATCCAGAAAAGGGCTTTTTATTTATGAATTAATGTTGCTAGGTTTTTCAATTAACATCTCACTAATTTCACTTAAAAACTCAAATTCATCTAAAGGAAACATTTCTAAAACGGTTTCTAAAACTAGAGACACATTAACGGGATTTTTATTTGTTTCCGAAATTTTATCTGCTTGTTGGTCTAATGTCAAAATGCACATTTTTAACATATTGGTTATAACGCAACCAAGTTCAAAATAATTTATAAATTTAATTTGAGCGACATTAGTTTCGGTATTATCATCACTGTGTTTTAATGTGCTGAGATATCGATTAGCTAATTTTTTGAGATGAGTTAAATTTTTAATTTCATTGGTTTCCATAATGGTGATTTTGTGTTTTTTAGATAAAAATCAAATGTACGAAAAACTTTAAATAACATATTATAGTATGTTAAAAAGAATAAATAGAAAACGCAAATTGTCCGAAATTAAAAGACAAGTGGATAACTCAGAAGATTTAAAGCGTTTAGGAGCTAGAATTAAAGAGCTTAGAACAGCTAAAGGATTATCACAAGCCAAGCTAGGATTACTGATATTTAAAGATCAGCAATCTATACACAAAGTTGAGGCAGGTGAATTCAATCCTACATATATTTATTTGCTTGCATTATCTAAAGGTTTGGGAATTTCAATAAAAGAACTGTTAGATTTTGAATAAGCTTAAACTTCCAACTTAAATTTTTATATAATCCCTACGGGATATTTTTGGATTGGGATTTCTTTTTTTTCTACCGATATTTAACTCCTAACGGAGTATTTCTTAAAAATTTATATTCGGTTTTGTCATCATTCAATATTTCGTAGAAATTATATATCGGTAGCCATTTCAAAATATCGACACATATTTTGTCCCGTAGGGACTATACGTTTAATATTGTTTCATATCTCCCTACGGGAAATTGTTTGGGTGGAAATTTCTTTTTTTTCTACCAACCAATTACTCCTAATGGAGTATTTCTAAAAATTTAAATTCGGTTTTGTCATCATTTAATATTTCGTAGAA